>NZ_JBHWHH010000184.1:0-14248 GCF_042732555.1 Nocardia sp. NPDC059764 | reverse complement strand
GCCCCAGGCCAGTCACGTTAGTGAAACGCTGCCATTTCCGAAGGCCCCCGCTTTCATGGGCGAAGGAACCGACGGGATGACGGCCTGGGGCGCGGAGCCGGTCACAGGTCCGCGATGGCGGCCAGCGGGGGTGTGCGGGCGGCTCGGATGGCGGGCCACAGGGCGGCCAGCACACCGACGAAACCGGACGCCAGGAGCATCAGGATGATCTGCCCCCAGGGGACGGCGATGGTCGCGATGCCGAGATCCTTCAGGGTGCTGAGGAATCCGATGCCGAGACCGATGCCGAGAATGACGCCGACCACCGCACCGAAGATGGCGATCAGCATGGATTCCAGGTAGATGCTGCGGCGCACCTGCGGGCGCTGCATGCCGACCGCGCGGAGCATGCCGATCTCGCGGCGGCGTTCCACGACCGACAGGGCCAGGGTGTTGACGATGCCGAGGATTGCGATCACCACCGCCAGGGCCAGCAGGCCGTAGAGGATGGCCAGCAGGGTGTCGATCTGCTTGCCCTGCGCGCCCTTGAAGTCCTCGCGGTCCTGGACCTGGACGATCACGTACTGCTCGGTGGCCTTCTCCAGGTTGGCGCGCATGGCCGGCAGGTCCGCGCCCGGCTGGGCAGCGACCAGGACCAGGAAGCTGCTCTGGTAGCTGACCGGCACGGTCCGGTCGTACAGGGACATGGAGGTCACCAGGTTCTGCAGCAGCTGGGTGTCCTTGTAGACGCCCGCCACGGTGACCGGGAACTTGCGGTAGTCCAGGCTGGTGATGTCGACGCTGTCACCGACATGCCAACCGTGGTCGGCCGCAAAGGTTTCCGAGACCATGATGTCGTCCGCGCCGAGCTGGTCGGTGCCTTCGCGCATGGTGTAGTCGAGCACTCTGGTCATCTGCCCCTCGGGCGCGGTGCCCAGCACCTGCTTGCCGTCGACCTTCAACGCCACCCCGTGGAAGGCCACCACATCCTTGACCTGCGGCACCTGGGCGACGGTGGCGGTGGCGGCGAGCGGGACGCCGATCAGGCCGCCGGGCGGGCCCGCCAGCATGTAGTCGGCCTTCACGCCGTGGTCGACCAGTTCGCTGATGCTGGCCTTGGCCGAGGACCCCAACATGCCGATGGCCGACACCAGCATCAGGCCCAGCGTCAACGCGAACGCGGTCGCCGCGGTGCGCCGCGGATTGCGAATCGCGTTGTTGCGCGCCATCCGTCCGACCGGGCCGAACGGCCGGGTCAGCACCCCGAGCGCCGACACCACCGGCCGCGACAGGGCGGGCGAGGCGAACAGCACCGCGAGAATCAGTGCGGCCGCACCGATCCCGACCACCGAGGCGGCCGTCCCACCGGTACCGCGCGCGCCGAGCACCACCAGCACCACACCGGCCACCGCCAGCACCGCGCCGACAATGGTCCGCAGCCGCAACGACTCTCCGGACGAATTGGACTCCGACCGCATGGCCTCCACCGGCGGCACCTTGGCCGCCCGCCGCGCCGGGGCGTACGCGCTGAGCACCGTCACGACGGTGCCGACCACGATCGCCACCACCACGGTCCGCGTTTCCAGCGACATCGTCCCGGTGGGCAGCCCCAGCTTGAACGCGTTGAGCAGTCCGGACAATCCGAACGCCAGCCCGACGCCGGCGGCCAGACCCAGTGCGCTGCCGATCAATCCGACGATCAGCGACTCCCCCACCACCGACCGCGCGATCTGCTGCCGGCTCGCGCCGACCGCCCGCAGCAGCGCCAGCTCCCGCAGTCGCTGCGCCACCAGCATGGAGAAGGTGTTGTAGATGATGAACGTGCCCACCAGCAGCGCGATGGACCCGAACGCCAGCAGGAAGTAGTTGATGAACTTCAGCGCGTTGCCCAGCTGCGCCTTGAAGTCCTCGCGCACCTCATCGGCGTTCTGCACCTTGTACTCGGGCAGCGCCGCCTTGATCTCGTCGCGCAGATCGTCGGCCTTCACACCGGGCCGGGCCGCGACGTCCACCCACGCCACATGCTTGCCGTCGGTGAACAACTGCCGCGCCTGCGTGTCCTCGAACAGCAGCTGCACGAAGCCACCGGTATTGGAGGAGCCGTCGATCTCGTAGATGCCGGACACGGTCACATCGATATTGCCCTTGGACGGCACCAGCACCTGGGTGCGATCGCCGACCTTCAATCCGGCCCGATCCGCGCCGCCGTTATTGATGGAGATCTCACCCGGCTTGGCGGGCGGAACGCCGTCGACGTACTTCTCCGGCTCGGCCACCGACTTCTCCGGTGGCAGATACGACCGCCCGAAAGCCGGTGCGCCACCGGTCTGTACGGCGTGCCCGTTCTTCAGCAGGACCACGGGTCCGTTGACACTCGGCGCGACGGTGCGGACCCCGTCCAGCTGGGAAATCTTGGTCACCACATCGTCCGGCACGCCCAGCGACTGCTGCCCCTTGGGCTGCACCCGCACGTCGACGCCCTTGGCCTGACTGGCGAAGATGCCGTCGAAGGTGCTCTGCAGAGTGTCGGTGAAGATGAACGACCCGGAGATGAAGGCGGTGCCGAGCACCACCGACAGCAGGGTCAGCACCAGCCGCACCTTGTGCGCGGCGAGATTGCGCAAGGCGACCTTGCGCATCGGCGAGCCGGCCATCAGAGCTCGTCCTCCCCGGCGGTCGTCTCCAGCGACTTCATCTTGTCCAGAATGGAATCCGCGGTGGGCTCGCGCAGCTCGTCCACGATCTGGCCGTCGGCGAGGAACACCACCCGGTCGGCGTGCGAGGCCGCGCGCGGATCGTGGGTCACGATGACCACGGTCTGCCCGAACTCGTCGACCGCGGCCCGCAGAATCGACAGCACCTCACCGGAGGAGTGCGAGTCCAGGTTGCCGGTCGGCTCGTCGCCGAAGATGATGTCCGGCTTCCCGGCCAGCGCGCGGGCGCAGGCCACACGCTGCTGCTGGCCACCGGACAGTTCGGCGGGCCGGTGCGTCAGGCGGTCGTTCAGGCCGAGCCGCTTGGTCACCGTGGAGAGCCACTCCTCGTCGGGCTTGCGGCCCGCGATGTCCAGCGGCAGCGTGATGTTCTCCAGCGCGGTCAGGGTGGGAACCAGGTTGAAAGCCTGGAACACGAAGCCGATCCGGTCGCGGCGCAGGTTCGTCATCTGCTTGTCCGAGAGCCGGGTCAGATCGGTGTCACCGATGTGGACCGTGCCCGCGGTGGCCGCGTCGAGCCCGGCCAGGCAGTGCATGAGCGTCGACTTGCCGGAACCCGAAGGGCCCATGATCGCGGTGAACTCCCCCTTCGCGAACTCGGCCGTGACCCCGGCGAGCGCGCGGACCTGTGTATCGCCGGAGCCGTAGACCTTCACCAGGTCGGTCGCGCGAGCCGCGGCCGTGTCGGTGCCTGTGTCGAGAGTGACGGATTCCGAGACGTTCGAAGTCATGCTGTCCAGTGTGTCGAGCTTCGCGGGCGGATGCCATCCGGGATGTCCCTGATGGCCGTGTCCTCACGAAGTCCACACAAACGACCGGGTCGGAGCGTCAATTGATGGGGGCGGACCGCCACCAGTCCAGCAACTGGTCATCCGTGGCGAGGAAGCCGGTGCTGTACATGAGGAAGGCGTGCTTGCCGTCCTTGGCGTCCTTACCCTCCTTGGCGTGGAACTCCGTCACCAGCCGCGGGCGCAGCAGCGCACTGCCGCTGATCTGGTAGTTCGTGTACTTCCCGCCGCGCACCTTGACCTCGGAGCGGGTGTAGCCGGGCAGCGCGGCCAGCGCCTCTTCCAGCTCGGCGGTGGAGGAGTACATGACGAACCGGTACGCCGGATGGCCGACACCGCCCGCGCAGTCCCAGGCCACCGACCAGTCGCCCAGATCCGGGTCCCCGGAACCGGAGTCCGGCGGCGGCGCGGAGTGCTGGTAGGTCGTGCAGGCCGCGCCCTGGTAGCCGATGCCGGCATTGGTCTCGGCGGACGGGTCGGCGGGCGGCAGCATCTGCGGGAAGCGCTTGCTCAGCAGCTGCGCGTCCGCGCCCGCGTGCTCGGGGACCCCGGCGGGCTCGGTCGCCTCGGTCGGCGCGGGCGCCTCCTCGGTACTCGGCGCGGGCGCGGCGGTGGTGGTCGCGGGGGTGTTCGAGGTCGCGGCCCGGTCGAGCACGGCCAGGCAGCCCGCGATGCCCACCAGCGGCAGCACCACGATCGCGGCCGCGCCGATCAGGCAGCCGCGCAGCTTGGAACGCTTCTTGCGGGGCGCTGGTGGGGGCGGCGGCAGCGGACGCGGCGGCGTGGTCACCGGAGCCATCGCGGTGTACTGCATCGTCCGGCGCGGTCCCGGAACGGAATTCGGATCGACGCCCGCCGGGGCGTTCAGCACCGCTGTGGGAGCCGGGCCGGACGATCTCGGCGGCCCACCGTGCCCGAACGGCGCGGGCACGAGGAACTGCGTCGCACCCGCCGGATTCTCCAGCGCGTCCTGCGCCGCGGCCGCGAACTCGCCGCACGAATCGAACCGTCCCTCAGGGTGTTTCGCGAGGGCCCGGGCCAGGACCGCGTCCAGGGCCGCGGGCAGGCCGGGCCGCAGCCCGCTCACCGGCGGCGGCGTCTGGTTCAGGTGACCGTGGATGATGCCGACCGGATGTTCGGCGTCGAACGGCACGTTCCCGGTCAGCAGCCGGAACAGGGTGCAGGCCAGCGAATACTGGTCCGATCGCGGATCGAGGGGCTGGCCCGAGAGCTGTTCGGGCGAGGCGTAGGTCAGCGTCGCGGTGAACGAGCCGGTCTGGGTGAGCTTGCTCGCGTCGTCGCGCAGGCGCGCGATACCGAAGTCGGCGAGGAAGACCCGTTCCTCGCCGTCGGCCCGCTCCAGCAGAATGTTGGCGGGCTTGACATCCCGGTGCAGCACCCCGCGCTTGTGCGCGAAGTCCAGCGCCCGGGCGGTCTCGGCAATGATCCGGATCGCCTCGCGCGGCGGCAGATTCGCCGCCTCCAGCTGGGAGGCGTCCGGTCCGTCGACATACCGCATGGCGATCCACGGCTGCGCATCGTCGATGCCCCGGTCGTAGATCGGCACGATATTCGGGTGATCGAGCCGGGCGATCAGATCGCCCTCCCGCTCGAACCGGCCCCGGATCTCCGCATCGCCGAACAGCTCCCGGCCCAGCAGCTTGAGCGCGATCAGTCGAGGCAGGCGCGGATGCCGGGCGAGGTACACCGCCCCCATCCCACCGCGTCCGAGTTCGCGTTCGATCTCGTACCCGGCGAACAACTCCCCGCTGCGCAGCACAAAGACCCTTCCTGTATCTAACTGCCTCCGCTTCGCTCCGGCGGGTTCGCGGCCCTGGAGGTCTCGTTCTTCCCTCCCTGCGCTCCCCCGCTCCGCTCGGTCCAGAACGAGACGGGCCGCGAACCAGTGCGTGCGCGACACTAGCGTGATCGGACAGGGGTTTCGAACTGCCCAGGTCAGGTCAGTTGATGGGGGCGCTCTTCCACCACTTGACGACGTCGTCGATGCTGCCGACCAGGCCGTCGGTGTACATGAGGTACTGGGTGCGGCCCGGGTCGGTGAAGGCGGTCACCATGCGCGGGTGGCTGTCGTCGGTCATCTGGTAGTTGGTGTAGGTCTTGCCGCCGTTGGTGTCCTGGGTGGTGGTGTCGGCGGTCAGGCCCTTCACCACCGACTGCGCGTCGGCCGACGAGGAGTAGGCGAAGATGCGGTAGAAGGGGTCCTTGTTGTCGCTGCCGCCGTAGCAGCGCCACTGCACCTTCCAGTCGCCGAAGTCGGGGGTGCCGTCGGTGGCGTCGGAGGAGACCGGGGAGTCGGCCACCCAGCAGGTCGCGCCATTGAGGCCCTTGCCGCCGGTCTTGGTGGCGGGCAACAGCTTCGGGAACTCCTTGGCCGCGGCCGACCAGTCGATCGACTTGTCGCTCTTGGGCGCGGCACCCGGCGACGTGGTGGCCGAGATGGTCGGCGACCCCATCTTGTCGTCACCCGTCTCGCTGCCGATCGCCGCCAGCACCACGACCAGGACGATCAGCAGCACCACGGCCGCGGACACGATGCCGATGATGAGCCCGGCATTGGACTTCTTGGGCGGCATCGGCCCGGCGAGCGGCGGCCGCTGCTGCTGACCCGGGCCCGCGTAGCCGTAGGCCGGGGGCTGCGTGTACTGGTTGGCGCCGTGGCCGGTATAGCTGCCGGTCACCGGCTTGAGCGGGACCGGATTGACCGGATTGACCTGTGTCGGAGCCGGATACGGCACCGCCGGGGTCGGCGGCGTGGTCTGCGGGCGCGCGGTCTGCATGGGGCCGCCGGTGACCGGCGTCCCCGTCTGGTGCGCGCCGCCGGTCAGCGGATTGCCGGTCTGCATCGGCCCACCGGTCGGCATGGGCCCACCGGTCGGCATCGCGCCACCGGTGTACATGGGCATCCCGGTCTGCATGCCGCCACCGGTCAGCGGCGCGACCGGAGCCGGTCCCCCGGTGTAGGGCATGACCGGCATGGGCGGCGCGGTCCGGTTGACCAGCGGGATGGCGGGCGCGCTCGGATTCGCGAGCGCACTGCGCGCGGCCGCCGCGAAGTCGCTGCAACTGGCGAAGCGGTCCTCGGGCCGCTTGGCCATGGCCTTGGCGATCACCATGTCCATGCTCGGCGGCAGTCCGGCCCGCGCACTGCTCAGCGGCGGCGGCGGATTCTGCAGGTGCCCCTGGATGACCGCGGCCGGGTTGGTGGCCGAGAACGGCCCGGATCCGGTGAACAGCCAGAACAGCGTGCACGCCAGCGAGTACTGGTCGGAGCGGCCGTCCAGCGCGGACCCGGTCAGCTGTTCGGGCGAGGCGTAGGCGAGGGTCGCGGTGAACGTCCCGGTCTGGGTGAGATGACCGCTGTCGTCACGCAGACGGGCGATGCCGAAGTCGGTCAGGTACACCCGCTCGCCCTTACCGCCGGTGGAGCGGGCCAGCAGGATATTGGCGGGCTTCACGTCCCGGTGCAGCACCTCGTTGCGGTGCGCGTAGTCGAGGGCGTCGGCCATCTCGGCGACGATCTGCACGGCCCGCTCGGGCGGCAGGGTCTGCGGATTCACGCTGGCGGCGTCGATGCCGTCGATGTACTGCATGGAGATCCACAGCTGGCCGTCTTCCATCCCGCGGTCGTAGACGGTGACGATGTTGTGGTGGTCCAGCTGGGCGACCAGGTCGGCCTCACGTTCGAAACGGGCCCGGACCTCCTTGTCGAAGACCATCTCCCGATTCAGCAGCTTGAGCGCCGTCAGACGGGGCAGCCGTGGGTGTTTGGCCAGGTACACCGACCCCATGCCACCCCGGCCGAGCTGCCGCTCGATGACATACTCAGCAAAAACGTCACCTTCGGACAGCATGACGATCTCCCACTTCCCACTCCACGCGCCGGGACCCACCAGCGTGCGGAGTACCACAGACGATCGGCGTGATCGTTAACGGGCCGATCCGGAAAACACCGAAACTGTAGCCGATCCGACCCGCGCCGCGCGCCGGGCCGGGCGCGCCGCGCGAACATGCAGCGTTCGCCTGCAACGGTATTCACCTCCTCTGATCGGCCGGGCTTCGGAATTCCTACCGAACTATCTACACACGACTCGCTAACGCAACACTCAACGTTTGCTTGTCGTCCCGGCCGGACCCGCCCTGAGCTGTCGGGGGTCGGGGATACGCTGGGCGTATGCGCATTGGAGCTCACGTCCGGACGGACAGCGACCCGATCGGCTTCGGCGAGCAGCTCGGGGCCGATGTCATCCAGATGTTCGTGGTGGATCCGCAGAGCTGGGACAAACCCAAACCCCACCCGCAGACCGAGCAGATCAAGGCCAGCGACATCGACGTGGTGGTGCACTCGTCGTATCAGATCAATGTGGCCAGCCTGAACAACCGGCTGCGCATGCCCTCGCGCAACGCGGTGGCGCAGCAGGCCAAGGCCGCCGCCGACCTGGGAGCGTTCGGCCTGGTGGTGCACGGCGGGCATGTCCGCTCCGACGAGGAGATGGCGGAGGGATTCGTCAACTGGCGCAAACTGTTCGAACGCCAGGCCGACAAGGGCGGGTTCGCGGTGCCGATCCTGATCGAGAACACGGCCGGCGGGAATCACGCCATGGCACGGTATTTCGACGATATCGGGCGGCTGTGGGACGCGGTCGGCGAGTACGGGGCCGGGTTCTGCCTGGACACCTGCCACGCCTGGGCGGGCGGTGAGGAACTGGTCGGGATCGTGGAACGGATCAAGGCCATCACCGGGCGCATCGACCTGGTGCACCTGAACTCCTCGCGCGACGCCTTCGACTCGGGCGCGGACCGGCACGCCAATTTCGCCGACGGCACCATCGATCCGCAGTTGCTGG
Organism: Nocardia sp. NPDC059764; assembly: GCF_042732555.1. NCBI lineage: Bacteria > Bacillati > Actinomycetota > Actinomycetes > Mycobacteriales > Nocardiaceae > Nocardia > Nocardia sp. NPDC059764. The sequence continues at coordinate 5,902 of NZ_JBHWHH010000184.1, read as the reverse complement.
CGGAGGTGTGCCGCACCGCGGGCGCGCCGGTGATCCTGGAAACCCCCGCCGAGGGCGTGGCCGACGATCTGAAGTATCTGCGCGAACACCTGGGCTGAGCGCCCGCGGCGCCCGCCGCCGTCCTTTCGATCCCGCTGATCCTGAACCTGTTTCGGCGGCGTATCCGATGGTGTCCTGATCATGGCTCGAATCCGAGCCGGACTCCATCGGGCGAAAGGCATGGCATGTCCGTCGATTACGCAACTTCCACCCCCATGGTCGTGCAGCTGGGCAGCAGGATCGGTGCGCGCATCGACGGCGTCCGGCTCAGCGGCGACCTGGATTCGGTGACCGTGCAGGCCATCCAGGACGCGCTGCACAAGCACAAGGTGATCTTCTTCCGCGGCCAGGAGCATCTGACCGAGGACGGGCAGTACGAGTTCGCGCAGCTGCTGGGCGCGCCCACCACCCCGCACCCGACCGTCACCTCCAAGGGCGTCAAGACCCTGCCCATCGACTCCGAGTACGGCCGCGCCAACAGCTGGCACACCGATGTCACCTTCGTGGACCGGGTGCCGAAGGCGTCCATCCTGCGCGCGGTGCACCTGCCGTCCTACGGCGGCTCCACCACCTGGGCTTCCACCGTGGCCGCCTACGATTCGCTGCCCGCGCCGCTCAAGGTGTTCGTCGAGAACCTGCGGGCCCGCCACACCAACGCCTACGACTACGCCGCCGACCGGACCGAGGTGGCGCGTGGCGAGAACGCGGACGTGACCGCCAATATCAAGGCCTACCGCGAGGAATTCGAGTCCAGCTACTACGAGACCGAGCACCCGGTGGTGCGCGTGCACCCCGTGACCGGCGAACGCGCCCTGCTGCTCGGCCACTTCGTGAAGAACTTCGTCGGCTTCTCCGCCGCCGAATCCCAGGCCCTGTTCCAGCTCCTCCAGAACCGCGTCACCCGCCTGGAGAACACCACCCGCTGGAACTGGCAGCTCGGCGACGTCGCGATCTGGGACAACCGTGCCACCCAGCACTACGCCATCGACGACTACGACGGCCAGCCCCGCCGCCTCACCCGCATCACCCTGGCGGGCGACGTCCCCGTCGACGTGCACGGCGACCCGAGCACCATCATCACCGGCAACGCCGAGCACTACTCGATCATCGAGGAGGTCACGCCCCGCGCTGTGTTTGATTTGCCCTCCGCTTCGCTCCGGGCGGGTTCGCGGCCCTGAGGTCCCGATTCTTCCCTCCTCCGCTCCTCCGCTTCGCTCCCCCGCTCCAAGGCGGAGGTCTATCGAGCCGCAGTCCAGAATCGGGACGGCCGCGAACCTGTAGGTCGATCTTTCGACTGTGGAGAGGGCCTGGGGCTCGCATCCGGTGCCCTGGTGCGACTTGGCCGTTCACAGTTCGCAGGCCATCGCGCCAGCTTCGCCGGATTCGAGCGAACCTCATCATGCAGACTGTGGGCATGGAGATTCGGCCGCTCGACGGCGTTCGGGTTCTGGAGTTGGGTAACTATGTGGCCGCACCGACTGCGGGGCGGATACTCGGGGACTTCGGGGCCGAGGTGATCAAGGTCGAGCGGCCGGAAACCGGTGACGAGCTGCGGAATTGGCGGCTGTACGGCGGCGATACCTCGATGTTGTACCGGACGGTCAACCGGAACAAGAAGTCGATCACGCTGGATCTGCGCACCGAGGCCGGGCGCGGGATCGTCCTCGACCTGATCAAGCAGTGCGATGTGCTGCTGGAGAACTTCCGGCCGGGGATGCTCGAGAAGTGGGGACTCGGGCCCGAGGTGCTGAACGCTGCGAATCCGGATCTGGTCATCACGCGGATCTCCGCCTACGGGCAGACCGGGCCGCTGTCGCAGCGGCCGGGCTTCGCGGCGGTGGCCGAGGCGGTCGGCGGGCTGCGCGAACTCGTGGGCGATCCGGACCGGCCGCCGGTGCGGGTCGGCGTATCGATCGGCGATTCCATCGCGGGCATCTACGCCGCCTTCGGCACCGTCATGGCCCTGTTCCAGCGGGAACGGGTGCAGCGGGTTCCGTTGGAGCAGCGCATCATCGACGTGGCGCTGAACGAGTCCATCCTCTCGGTGATGGAATCGCTGGTGCCCGACTATCTGGCCTACGGCATCAATCGCGAGCGGGTCGGCGGGCGGATGGAGGGCATCGCGCCCAGCAATGCCTATCCGACCAGCGACGGCTACAGCATCATCATCGGCGGCAACGGCGATGCCATCTTCCAGCGCTACATGCAGGTCATCGACCGCCCCGACCTGGCCGCCGACCCCGAGTTACAGGACAACGCGGGACGCTGGCGCAACCGCGATCGGCTGGACGCCTCGATCGCCGAATGGACGCGCCTGCGCACCCGCGAGGAAGCGCTGAAGGTGCTGGAGGCGGCCGCCATCCCGTGCGGGCCCATCTACACCGCCGCCGACATCGTCACCGACGAGCAGTACAAGGCGCGCAATATGATCCAGCCCTTCCCGGTGGACGTGGGCGAGCCGGAGCCCAAGGAAGTCGGTTTCCCCGGCATCGTGCCCGTGATCGGCGGGCAATCGCTGCCCATCCGCAATGTCGGCCCGGACCTCGGCGAGCACACCCGCGAGGTGCTGTCCGAGCTGCTCGGCCTGACCGACGCCGAGATCGATGCCCTGGAGGCGAAGTCATGACCCTGCGCGATGTCACGCTGCGCGACGGCCTGCAGCTCACCGGGAAGGTGCTGCCCACCGAACGCAAGGTCCAGATCGCCCGGCAGCTGCTGGCCGCGGGCGTGCCGGAGCTGGAGATCGGTTCCATGGCGCGCCCGGATCTGGTGCCGCCCATGGCCAATACCCTCGAACTGGTCGAACGGCTGACACCCGAGGAGCTGGAACGCTGCTGGGTGTGGGTGGCCACGCCGCGGCACGTGGCCAAGGCCGCCGAGGCCGGGGTGCGCAACTTCCAGTACTGCTTCTCGGTGTCGGACGCGCACAACAAGGCCAATATCGGCCGCACCACCGAGGACAGCCTGGCCGCCATGCCGGAGGCGGCGCGGTACGCGCACGAGGCGGGCGGGCGCATCCAGCTCTGTCTGGCAACGGCTTTCACCTGCCCGTTCGACGGGCCGGTGGATCCGGCGCGGGTGCTGGCCATCGCGGCCGATCCGCGCGCGGAGGGCGCCTCGGACATCGTGATCGCCGATACCCTCGGGCAAGCGCATCCGGGTCAGGTTGGCGCACTGGTGGCTTCGGTGGCCGCGAGCGGGCGCTGGGGAACTCCGGAGCACCGCATCGTCTTCCACGGGCACGACACCTGGGGTATGGGGGTGGCCAATTCGCTGGCGGCGCTGGCCGCGGGCGCGGGTGTGGTGGACGGTTCGCTGGGCGGGCTGGGCGGCTGCCCGTTCGCGCCGGGCGCCTCCGGGAACACCTCGAGCGAGGATCTGTTGTTCGCGACTCGGCCGGAATGGTTCACGCCGTCCGTATTGTCGGACTTGGTGCACATTTCCGAGGATTTGCTGAAAGAACTCGGCGAACCGAATCGATCCCGGACCATCGAAGGCGCGAACTCGGAAGCCACGGCATTCGAGTGGACAATTACCAATCGGAATTGATTCGCTAGAAATTAGCTATCGTGTGCGTCGGCGCGAATCTTGAGCAGAATCAGACCCGCGGTACAGGCCAGGATCAAACCCGCGACGGTGATCTCCACTCGCAGTCCGGCAATACCGAGAATCGCACCGGTGAGACCGCCGAGAAAGAACACCCAGGCGGCGATACGGGCCAGGAGTGCCGGCACCCGCGGCGTCGGAGGGGCGGCAGGCTCTCCGGAGCGCGCCGACGCGCGCAGCGGAGATGTCGAGAATGCACCCATCATCCACTCCTCGGTGACGCCCGCCGGGTTCGCGAATCTTCGGCGCGCCCCTCGGCTAATTTCGAGCGTCTCTTGTGTAACTTTGGACACACATTACGGCCCGGCAACGGGAAGTCCATGCGACACGTATGCAAAACGCGCCGAGTTTACTAATTCGATATCTGAATCACTGCTGTTTGAGATATTTTCGAGGCCCCGAAAATGCCCCGAGCGGGTCCTCGGATCGAACCGACCACCCGCCTGGCCGATGCCCATCGCCTCCGTTAGGGTGAGCCCACTCGATACGAATCAGGAGTGCCACCCATGGACGGCAGCAACGCCCGCGCGGACGACCACGCGGTCACCCCGTGGCGTCACCTGCCCAAGCCCGTGGTGTACGCCGCGGCCGCGGTCGGCACCGTCTCGGCGGGTCTCATCCTGCTCGGCGCGTGCGGCCTCGGCCACACCGACACCTATGTCGCACCGCCGCCGATCAACGCGGATCTGCAAGCGGCCCCGGTGACTTCGGCCAAGAGCGGCGCCTCCGCCACCCCGGCCATCGTCATCCCGCCGTCCCCGACCTGGCGGGTGGCCGCCGACCAGCCGTCGCGGCGCGCTCCCATCTCCACCGTCACCGGCACCCCGGAGGATCCGGCCGACCCGAGCAATACCCGCTCGACCCCGGCCCGCCCGACCACCACCACCCGGCCGGTGACGACCGAATCCAGCCGGACCACAACGGAATCCCCGCGCACCACCACCGAGGCGCCGGTCACCACCCGCCCGGAGACCACGCAGCCCGCGAGCGCCTCGCCCACGGACCACGCGGCCTCGGACATGTCCGACAACTAGCCGGACATCTCGGACGCCCAGCGCGCCTGCGACGTTCGGCACGCCTGGGACGACCAGCCCCTACCAGTCGCCGTCCTCGACGGGCTCGCCCTGCTTGTCGCCCAACTGATGCACCTGACCGGGCGTCGGTGGATGCCAGGGTTCGTGGTCGTCACCCAGCCAGTCACCGACCGGGACCACATTCGCGAGCGGGTCGGCGGGTGCGAGATCGGTTGCGTCCGAATCGAAGTAGTCGAACCAGGGTAGGCCCGCGGCGGTGTACGCCGCGCGGTCGACCGGCGACGGCGGCGCGGCTTCGCCGGTGATGCGCCGCCAGTCCGGCGGGGTCACCAGGTGCACGAAGACGCGGCCCGAACGCTCGGCGGACCAATCCGACAGGGGCCGTTCGTCTTTGTAGATCTGCTGCCGCATGGTGCCGCCGATGCCCAGTCCCATGGCGGTGGCGCGCGGCGCCCCGGCCGGATGACCACCCGGGGCCGGCGGCGGCGCGCCGTAGGCCGGAGCCGCGGCCGGCGGCGGCAGAGCGCCGGGGGCTCCGGCCAGGAAGGCGGAACCCGACTTGCGGTAACGCCGCCGGGACGCCCGCTCGCGGCGCTCCTCCTCGGCCTTGCGCCAGCGCGCGAGCTCGAGATCGTTGAGCGCGAAGTTCTGGAGTTGAATCCCGCCCCAGGTCTCCTCCCCGGTGACCTGCCCCTCCACGGTCGCGCCCAATCCCAGTGGCACCGCGACGAATTGCCGGATGGTGCCCTTCCCGGAATTGATGCCGTCCAGCCACGGCTGCCGGGGCAGCACCACGTAGTTCTGCGGATCGCGATCGAGCCGGGCGCTCCACGGCTTCCCCGACACCGCGCACACCTTGCCCACGCCGATCTGCAGCGCCGCGGGCTCCTTCGCGGAGAACGACAGCCACATGGCCTCACGCAGATACATGGGCAGCATGACGCCGCCGCGTTCGGCCCATTCCGGCGGCACCGAGGCGGCGTAGTCCGCCACCCGCCGCACCGGGAACTCGCCGAGCCCGGGCGGCAGCGGATGCGTCCCCTGCTCGGGCAGTCTCAGCGTGCGAATGAACCGCACCCCCACCTCACCGGGCAACACCAGGGTGTTCCCGTCCAGCCGTACGGCGTCTCCTCCCATGCTCCGACCCTACGCCCGCCAATCCGATTGCCGACACCGGAATTTCAGCTTCGCACCCCGGACTGGAAGCGAACGCGCCCCGCTCG
>NZ_JBHWHH010000183.1:0-14375 GCF_042732555.1 Nocardia sp. NPDC059764 | reverse complement strand
CGCCGGGGCCGAAATACCATGCTGGTCAGTTGATTTGGACCGACTGGATGTTCACATCCATGGCCGGCTTGCCATCCTGACCGCCGCCCGCGACGCCGCCCTTGGCGATCTTGTCGAGGGTGGCCAGGCCGGCCTCGTCGACCGTGCCGAAGATGGTGTACTGCGGCGGCAGCTGGGAATCGCCGTAGACCAGGAAGAACTGGCTGCCATTGGTGCCCGGGCCGGCATTGGCCATGGCCAGCACGCCGCGCTTGTACTCGACCGGGAACTGCGCGGCCTGATCGGTCGGCCCGTACTGGTCAGTCGGGTACTCGTTGTCGAATTCGTAACCGGGACCGCCCATTCCGGTGCCGGACGGGTCGCCGCACTGCAGCACCTGCAGACCCTTAGCGGTGGTCATGCGGTGGCAGCTGGTCGCGTCGAAGTACTTCTGCTTGGCCAGCGACTCGAAACTGTTGACCGTGCAGGGGGATTCGCCCGGATTCAGGGTCATGGAGATAGGGCCCTGATTGGTGTCCATGGTGGCCTTCACCTGACCGGCGGTGGTGATGTTGGCCGTGCCCGGCGCGCTCACCGCCTTGTCGGCGGGCTTCTGCGACGGAAGGTACTCACAGCTCACCGAGGCCGGCTTGGCCTTCGCGGCCGGCGGGGGAGCGGCGGTCAGCGAGGCGTCGGGCGTCTCGGACGCCTTCGCGCTCGTGCTGTTGTCATCGCCCTTGGTCAGGAAGTAAATGCCGACACCGGCCGCCACGGCGACCACGACGCCCAGCGCCGACGCCGCGATGGTGAGCTGCTTGCGCTTGCGCGCCCGCTGGGCCCGGTTCTCGAGTTGACGCTCCAGCTTCCGTTTCGCCGCAGCGCGTCGCTGTTCATTGCTCGGCACTAACTGTCCCTCCGTGAACGGTCGGTATCTGATGTCTGTACAGACTGGGGCCGTCAGCACAAACGAGCCCGTCAGCCCAGCGGCCGCGGCAGACATTACCTGCATTCGCTGAGAAAAACCTACATATGAGGGCCGGGGCGGTAACCGGTTGGACTTGTCGCGCGGCCGTGGTGGAAACTTGACCATCGTGACCAAGACCAGCAGCTTCAGTGCCCCGAGGGGGGTCCCCGACTATCTGCCCCCCACCTCCGCGGAGTTCGCCGCCGTCCGTGACGGACTGGTGGAGACCGCGCGACTGGCCGGATACGGGCATGTCGAGCTGCCGGTTTTCGAAGAGACCGCCCTGTTCGCACGCGGTGTGGGGGAGTCGACCGACGTCGTCTCCAAGGAGATGTGGACCTTCGCCGACCGCAATGGCGAGAGCTTCACCCTGCGCCCCGAGGGCACCGCGGGCGTCATGCGCGCGGTCATCCAGCACGGCCTCGACCGCGGCCCGCTGCCGGTCAAGCTCTGCTACGCCGGACCCTTCTTCCGCTACGAGCGCCCGCAGAAGGGCCGCTACCGGCAGCTGCAGCAGGTCGGCGTGGAGGCCATCGGCATCGACGACCCGGCCCTGGACGCCGAGGTGATCGCCATCGCCGACGCCGGGTTCCGCAAGCTGGGCCTCGACGGCTTCCGGCTCGAGATCACCTCCCTCGGCGACGAGACCTGCCGCCCGCAGTACCGGGAACTGCTGCAGGAATTCCTCATGAAGCTCCCGCTCGACGAGGAGACCCGCCGCCGCGCGCTGATCAACCCGCTGCGCGTGCTCGACGACAAGCGTCCCGAGGTCAAGGAGCTGACCGCGAACGCGCCGCTCATGATCGACCACCTGTCGGAGTCCGCCAAGACCCACTTCGAGCAGGTCCTCGGCCACCTCGACGCGCTCGGGGTGCCGTACGTGGTCAACCCGCGCATGGTGCGCGGACTCGACTACTACACCAAGACCACCTTCGAATTCGTGCACGACGGACTCGGCGCGCAATCCGGCATCGGCGGCGGCGGCCGCTACGACGGGCTGATGGCCGAACTCGGCGGGCAGGCGCTGTCGGGCATCGGCTACGGCATCGGCGTCGACCGCACCGTGCTCGCGCTCGAGGCGGAGGGCAAGACCGCCGTCCACGGGCCGCGCGTGCAGGTCTTCGGCATCCCGCTCGGCGATGTCGCCAAGCAGCGCCTGGTGGTGCTGGCCGCCGACCTGCGCAAGGCCGGGATCCGCACCGACCTCGCCTACGGCGGGCGCGGCATGAAGGGCGCGATGAAGGCCGCCGACAAGTCCGGCGCCCGGCTCGCGCTGGTCCTGGGCGACCGCGAGGTCGCCGACGGCGAGATCGGGCTCAAGGACCTCGACAGCGGCGAACAGCGGCAGATCCCGCTGGACGAGGCCGTCGCCCAGGTCGCGGCCGCCCTTGCGGGCGAACAGGATTGATCGCGTAGGGCGGTCCCGGGGGCAGGAGTCGTTGACCCCCGGGTACCCGCCGATCCGCCTGCCCGAACCCGCCTGGCTGCCCGGCCTGCGCGCCCGGCCGAACTCGACGCCCGGGAAGCGGTATCGGAGCGTGAATCCGGCACCGGGGCCGCGACCGGTGCCGCGGGGTCGGACCGGACACCCGAGATGGCGCGGTCGGTTTGTTACGGCCTCGGGAACGCTCGGCCCAATTCGCGAGTGGGCGGGTGCCAATCGGGGTATTGGGTTAAGGCCTGCTGATATACCGCACGGGGCGGTGCGTGCCGCCGGTACGCGCGACCCCTCGATATCTGGACGAATGCACTGCTGTGACTCATGAATCGACGCCGGGATCCGGCGAGGTCGGCCTCGACCTGATCGCCCCCGAACTGCTGGCCCCCGCGCTGCGCAAACTCACCCTCGCCGCGCTCGGCATCGGCATCGGGGTCGGCCTGCTGATGGCGCTGTTCGTGCACTGGCCGACCGCCCTCGCGGCGGGGCTGGTCCTGGGCGCACCGACCGCCCTGTACGCCATGTCCGTGCAACGCCGCCGGATCACCGTGTCCGGCAGCGTCATCCACGCCCGCACCTGGCGCGGCGAACGCCATCTGGACCTGGCGGCGGCCACCGCCGTGGAGATCGTCGTCCACCCCGGCAAGATCAGCCGCATCGTGCTGCGCGCCACCGCGGGCCCCGACACCCAGGTCGTGCCGCTGGCCATCTACAGCGACTCCGGCAGCGGCCGCGAACTCCACATCCTGGGCCTGCGCAAACTCGCCGACGCCCTGGCCGGATGCCCGCTCGCCGCCGCCCTGGCCATCTCCGGGATGCTGGTCCAGCAACTGCGCGCCGAGGCCCGCGACGCCAATGCCGAGGAACGCCCGCTCTACCGTGCCGTCCGGTTGGTCCGCGCTCGCGACGAAGCCGGGCCGATCATCCTCGCCGACTCCGATATCGCTGATCTCGCCCGCTGAGGTCGACCCTGGCCGATCCCCGCCCTGACGTGCGGTTCGGGCACGGGGTCGGCCGGTGATGCCGTCTCGCGGCCCGTGTTCCTTTGCTCACGGCCGCGCCTCGGCGCACGATGAGCGTCGATAGGGTCGAAGCAAGATCAGCCGCTATCGCGAGGAGATCGCCGTGAGCAACGTTGCGCCAGTGACCGTCACCGTGACCGGAGCCGCCGGGCAGATCGCCTACGGCATGCTCTTCCGCATCGCTTCCGGAGCCCTGCTCGGGGAGTCCACGCCGGTGCGCCTGCGGTTGCTCGAGATTCCCGCCGCCGTCGGGTCGCTCGAAGGCGTCGCGATGGAACTCGAGGACGGCGCGTTCCCGCTGCTGGCCGGAATCGATATCGCCGACGACCCGTGGCTCGGATTCGAGGGCGCCAACATCGCCATCCTGGTGGGATCGCGGCCGCGCAGCGCGGGGATGGAACGCGCCGACCTGCTGGCCGCCAATGGCCCGATCTTCACCGATCAGGGCGCGGCCATCAATGCCAACGCCGCCGACGACGTCCGGGTGCTGGTGGTCGGGAACCCGGCCAACACCAACGCCTACATCGCCATGAACAACGCCCCCGACGTTCCCGCCGAGCGGTTCACGGCGCTGACTCGCCTCGACCACAATCGCGCGATCGCGCAGGTGGCCGAGAAGACCGGGGCCGCGGCCGCCGACATCGCGCGGATCACCGTGTGGGGCAACCACTCCGCGACCCAGTACCCGGATCTGGCGCACGCCACCGTCGGCGGTCGCGACGCGCTCACCGTCATCGACGATCCCGCCTGGGTGACCGGCGATTTCGTGCCCACCGTCCAGCAGCGCGGCACCGCCATCATCGCCGCGCGCGGCGCGTCCTCGGCGGCGAGCGCGGCCAGCGCCGCCATCGACCACATCCACGACTGGGTGCTGGGCACCGCTCCCGGCGACTGGACCTCGATGGCGGTGCCCTCGGACGGCTCCTACGGCGTGCCCGAGGGACTGATCAGCTCGTTCCCGGTGACCTGCGCCGACGGCGAGTACACCATCGTGCCGGATCTGGAGATCGGCGAATTCGCCCGCACCCGAATCGATCGCAGCGTCGCCGAACTGGTCGGCGAACGCGACGCCGTGATCGAGCTGGGCTTCGCGAAGAAGGCGTGATCAGCCCCCGTCGAGCGGGAGAGCTCAGCTCAGCTTGGCGATCACGTTGTCGCCGTACCACTTGATCTTGGTGATCTTCTCTTCCAGGGTCTCGGTGTCCTGCTCCTTGGCGTAGGAGTTGCGGAAACCGACGATCAGGTCGGTGATGCCCTTCTCCTCGCAGCGCTTCACCCCGTCGGGGGTGTAGCCGTCGTAGGAGACCGCGTGGATCTCGAAGTCGCCCTTGTGGTCCCGCTCGGCGCGCAGCTCGTTGATCCGGGCCAGGTACTTGTCCAGCTCCTCGGCATTGCCGCCGGCGTGCATCCAGCCGTCGCACAGGCGGACCGCGCGGCGCAGCGCGGCGTCGCTGTGGCCGCCGAGCAGGATCGGCAGCGGCTTCGTGGGGGCGGGGGTGAGCTTGATCTTCGGGATGTCGTAGAACTCGCCGTGGTACTCGAAGTACTCACCGGTCGACAGACCGCGCACGATCTCGATGCACTCGTCGATGCGCTTGCCGCGCTTCTCGAACGGGACGCCCATGATCTGGAAGTCCTCCGGCCACGGGCTGATGCCCACGCCGAGCGCGAAGCGGTTGTTGCTCAGCCGGGCCAGCGAGCTGGCCTGCTTGGCGACCAGCACCGGCGGGCGGATCGGCAGCTTGAGCACGAATGGGGTCTGACGCAGCGTGGTGGTGGCCGCCGCGATGGCCGCCGACAGCACGAAGGTCTCGATGAACGGCTTCCCGTCGAGGAACTCGCGATTGCCGTCCGCGGTGTAGGGGTACTTCGAATCCGACTCGGCCGGGTAGGCGATGCTGTCGGCCACGGTGATGCTGTGGAACCCGGCGGCTTCGGCAGCCTGAGCGAGGGGGATGTAGTAATCCGGGTTGGTCATCGCCTCCGCGTAGGTGAAGCGCATCGATCGTCCTCTCGACAGTGAGCAAGTGCCAAAAAACTAGAACTGATTCTAGTTTTGCGACTGATGCTAGCGCCACCCTCGCCAAAAGGCATCAGTTCCGGGACGATCCGGACAGTCAACCGACCCGCCGGACGCCCCGCCGCCGTCGTCCCGGTAGTCGAGATGATCCGCGGCCGGGGCTTGCTGAATTGTTCTGCCTCTTGTTCTAATCGCCCCATGACCATCGCCATCACCGGCTCCGGTTCCGGCATCGGCGCGGCCACCGCCGCCGCCCTGCGTGCCGCCGGGCACGAGATCATCGGCATCGACCTGCGCAACGCGGACATCACCGTGGACCTCACCGACGCCGACGCCCGCAACGCCGCGGTCGAAGCAGTGCTCGAGCGCTCCGGCGGCAGCCTCGACGGCCTGATCCTCTGCGCCGGCGTCGGCCCCCAGGTGTCCGACCCCAACCTGGTGGTGGAGATCAACTACCGGGCCACCGTCGCCCTGCTCGACGCCCTGCTGCCCGCCCTCACCAAGGGCGAAAACCCTGCGGCCGTGGTGGTTTCGTCGGTCGCCTCCACCCACATCAAGTGGGAGGACAACCCGATCGCCACGGGCACCGAGGCCGAGGCCTTCGCCCAGGCCGGGGACTACGCGGGCAGCTACGCCTACGCCGCCTCCAAGAACGCCGTCACCGTCGCCGTGCGCAAGCGCGCCGTCGAGTGGGGCGCCGCCGGCGTCCGCCTCAACACCGTCGCCCCCGGCAGCGTCGACACCCCGCTGCTGCAGGCGGGGCTCGACGACCCGCGCTACGGCGACGCCATTCGCAACTTCGTCTCCCCGATCGGCCGCAATGGCCGCGCCGAGGAGATCGCCTCGCTCATCGCCTACCTCATAGGTCCGCAGGCCGGATTCATCCACGGTTCCCAGTTCGTCATCGACGGCGGAGTCGACGCGCAGGCGCGCCCGACCGCGGTGTAACCCACCGCGGCGTGCGCGAGCGCGCCCTGAAACGGTGGCCGAGCCCGCGGGGTGTACATCCGCTTTCGGTCTCCACCGGTGCCGCGGTGGTCTGGGTACCCGTCCAGATCACCGCGGCATCACCCTTTTCCGGGGGTGATCGGGTTGTCTCAGAGCTGATCGGGCTCGGCGGCGTCGGCCGGATCCCCGGCATCGCCGATGACTCCCGGTGCGAAGGTGCCCAGATTGCCGGTGAGTTCGCTTTCGGCCGTGGGACTTCGGTGCGGCTGCACCGTCCGACCGTGCTGTGCGTCGCCCGAACCGCCCTTGCCCGCGCCCGCCGCGGCGGGGGAGCCCAGGAAGCCCGAACCGGCTGGTCCGCCCAGACCCGGGACTCCGGCCGATCCCGCGCCGAACGGATCGGCGGAATGGGTGATCGTGCCGCCCGGAATCGACGAACCCGGTCCGCCGGGAGCCGATGACAGGCCACGGCTGAGGCCGCCGGGGCCGCTACTTCCGAGGCCTCCGCCCCCACCGCTGATACCGGCCGCGGAGGTGTCCGGCAGCCCGCCGGAGAGGTCCGATTCGGTCGGATCGCCGGGCGTGAAAGTCGCTGCCCGCACACCGCTTTCGAGCAACTCGGTGGCCTGCTCCAGAATCGGCCGGCCCACATTCCGCGCCAGCGCCTGGGCGACCTCCGCCGGAGTCGGGCCGCCACCCTGGCCGACCAGCTGCCCGATCAGTCCCTGTACCCGCGCGGTGTAGACCGACAGCTCACCGTGGGTGGTGTTCACGACCGTCACCGCCTCCCCGAGATGCCGGGTGGCCGAGGCGATCAGCATCGTCTGGCCGAGCGGGGTCAGGATCAGCGGGGCCAGCGCGGTGGCCTCCGCGACGAAGGCCTGCGCGATGGCGGTGAGCTGGATATTGCCGCGCTGCACCACGGCCGCGGCTTGATCGGTGATCGCCGACAGCTCGAAACCGCGCTGGGCGGTCTCCTGCCCGTGATCCCGGGCCTGCCTGCCCGACTCCTGCGCGCTCTGGGAAGCCTTGCCCTGCCACAGGGATTCGACCGTAGTCAGCGCACCGCCGCCCACCTGCACGGCGGACTCGATGACCTTGGACCCGGTGCTCAGCACCGTGGCCGGATTCAGCTGGCCCAGCACCCCGGTGCCGAACGCTTGCAGCAGTTGCAGGAACGGTGCGAACAGCGCGTCCAGCCCCGGAATCGCGGGCAACGCCCAGCCCTTCACCAGATCGCCGACCGGATCGGCAGGCAACGGCGGCAGCGCAACGGCCCGCGCGAACGCGGGCTGCGCGGCATTCAGCGCGGCAGGCATCCCGTCGAGCGCTGCCTGCGCGCCCACGGGCACGCCGTGCGCGCCATCGAGGGCGGGTGCGATCGCGCCGCCGCCGTGAGTTCCCACCTCGGGCCCGCCGCCGGGATCCGGACCGGCCGGACCGGCTCCGATGATGCCGGAGTCCAGCGGCTTCATGCCAGGTCGCCGATCTGCCCGGCGGCCGCGCCGAGCCCGCTCGCGAAGTCGGCGTCGGTGCTCTCGTAGGTGGCCGCCGAGCCGAAAGCCGCCCGGCCGAGCTCGGCGAAGCGGCCGGAGACGGCGTTGATGTCGCGGTCGTGCAGGAGTTCGGCGACGGCGTAACTGGCCAGGAAGTCCGCGCCGATGAGTCCGAAGGCCGGGGTCATGGCGGCGACGTGGGTGACGGTGTCCAGACCGCCCTGGGCGGCGATGTCGGTCGCGATGCCGTCCTGGGTGACGGCGAAGACGCGGACCGCACCCGTGTCGACCGAAAGATCGGCCATGTCAGGACCCCCCTAGCGTCGTGGACATGTGGGAGCCGAATATAACCCCTCGAGCGTCCAGCCCGGCGTGGCGTCCGCGGCCGCTCCGGCACGTCGGCGTCGCCGCCCCGGCGTGTCGGCCCTGGCTGCTCCGGCACGTCGGCGTCCGCGCGCGGCTGTGATCCCGTCCGCAAGCGGGCCGTAATGTGACCGTTCTTGCAAATTAGAACAAGTTCTATATTCTTCTGACCATGAAGGTCGCAGTCACCGGCGCTGCCGGGTTCCTTGGCACCAATTTGCTTCGCCTGCTTACTGATCGCGGTCACGAGGTCACCGCCATCGACCGGGTCGCCGGTGCCACCCAGCCCGGGGTCACCTGGGTGAACGGTGACGTGCTGGATCCGGTCTCGATGCGGTCCGCGCTCGACGGCGCCGAGGTGGTCTACCACCTGGTCGCGCTGATCACCCTGGCCCACAAGAACGATGTCGCCTGGCGGGTCAACACCGAGGGCGTGCGCGTCGTCGCCGAGGCCGCGCTCGAGGTCGGCGCGCGTCGCATGGTGCACACCAGCTCCATCCACGCGTTCAACCAGTACTCCTGCGGCGGCGTCATCAACGAGCGCTCGCCGCGGTCGATCGACCCGGATCTGCCGGTGTACGACCGGTCCAAGTGGCAGGGCGAGATCGAGTTGCGCTCGGTCATCGACAAGGGCCTGGACGCGGTCATCTGCAACCCGACCGGTGTGTACGGCCCGATCGACAACACCGCCTCGCGCATCAACACCACGCTGTGGGACGCCGCGCGCGGCCGCGTGCCGGTCATGATCAGCGGCGGCTTCGACCTGGTCGACGTGCGCGACGTCGCCAGCGGCCTGGTCCTGGCCGGTGAGCGCGGCCGCACCGGCGAGAACTACCTGCTCGGCGGCCACTTCACCGATATGTTCCAGGCCACCCGCACCGCCGCCGAGGTCAACGGGAAGATGAAGCCCGCCTTCGCGATCCCGGCCAAGGTGATCAACGCCTGCATGCCGGTCATGGAGCCGGTGGCCAAGGCCTTCGGCAGCGACCGCATCTCCAGGGCGGCCATGGGCGCGCTGCTGGCCGCCCCGATCGTCGAGCGCACCAAGGCCGCCGAGGAACTCGGCTACCGTCCGCGGCCCGCCGAGCAGACCATCCGGGACCTGGTCGCCTTCTACAACGGGCAGCCGATCGAGGCCGACACGCAGAAGATTGCTTGACACTCGTTAGAACACATGTTCGACTGGGGTGGTGCGTTGGCAAAGGCAAACCCTCGGCGCCGATGACGGCGCGCTCCCCGGCCTCGAACGTGCGGGTTTCGTACGCAGCGTACAACCACCCGAGTTCGAGGGCATCACGTTCCACGAGGTGCTCTGCAAGAGTGCGCTGAACCGGGTGCCCGACAGCGGCACCCTCCCGTTCAGCTGGACCATCAACCCCATGCGCGGGTGCTCGCATGCGTGCCGCTACTGCTTCGCTCGCGGCACGCACGAGTACCTGGACCTGGACGCGGGCGCCGACTTCGACTCCCAGATCGTGGTCAAGACCAATGTCGTCCCGATCCTGCGGCGCGAGCTGCACAAACGGTCCTGGCGGCGCGAACAGGTCGCGCTGGGCACCAATACCGATCCGTATCAGCGCGCCGAGGGCCGCTACCGGCTGATGCCGGGCATCATCACCGCCCTCGCCGAATCCGGGACCGGTTTCTCCATCCTCACCAAGGGCACCCTGCTGCGGCGGGATCTGCCGCTGCTGGTCGAGGCCGCCGGTCAGGTGCCGGTGGACCTCGCGGTGTCCATCGCGATCCTGGACGAGGAGCTGCATCGCGGGCTCGAGCCCGGCACGCCGTCGCCGCGGGCGCGGCTGGAACTGGTCCGCGCGCTGTCGGACGCCGGATTCGCCGTGAATGTCATGGTGGCTCCGGTCATTCCGTACCTCACTGACTCCCAGGCGCATCTGGACGCGCTCTTCGCCGCCATCGCCGAGGCCGGGGCCGCCCGCGTCACGGCGTTCCCCATGCATCTGCGCGGTTCCACCCGCGGCTGGTTCCTGGCCTGGCTGGCCGAGGCCCACCCGGCGCTGTTGCGCCGCTACCGGCAACTGTATGGTCGGGGAACTTCGGTGACACCGGAGTATTCTGCGTGGCTACGCGGCCGCATCGAGCCGCTGCTGGAGAAACACCGTTTGAACCGTGATCGACCGGCCGAGCCCGAGGTTCGCGCCGCCGAATCGCACACGCCCGACCCGCAGTTGGCGTTGTTCGCCTGACGGCGGTTCTTTGATCGAAACCATTGCGCTTCACGGGTGTGTCGCGAATATTGCGGAGTAGTTTGGCGTTGGTACCTCACATCTGACGAGGAAGTGATGCACGCGCATGGCTCAGGCAAAGGACACCGTGCAGCATGACGACTCCGGGGCGGCCGGAAACGGTGACGGCCCAGGGAAATTGGCGGTGGAGAAACTGGAACGGGTCGTCATCCGCTTCGCGGGCGACTCCGGTGACGGCATGCAGCTCACCGGTGACCGTTTCACCCACGAGGCCGCCGCATTCGGCAATGATCTTGCCACCCAACCGAATTTCCCCGCCGAGATCCGCGCGCCCCAGGGCACGCTGCCCGGTGTGTCGTCGTTTCAGATCCAGATCGCGGACTACGACATCCTGACCGCCGGTGACCAGCCCGATGTGCTGGTCGCGATGAATCCCGCTGCGCTGAAGGCGAATCTGGAGGATTTGGCGCGCGGGGCGACGGTGATCGTCAATACGGACGAATTCACCAAACGCGCACTAGCGAAGGTCGGATACGCCGGGGACCCGCTCACCGACGACACCTTGACCGATTTCGTGGTGCACCGGGTGCCGATGACCTCCTTGACGCTCGGCGCAACCGAACCGACCGGTGTGGGTAAAAAGGACGGGCAGCGCGCGAAGAATATGTTCGCGCTCGGCTTGCTGTCCTGGATGTACGGGCGGCCGATCGGCGGCACCGAACAGTTCATGCGGGAGAAATTCGCCGCCACGTCCGATATCGCCGAAGCAAATATCCTCGCATTTCGGGCAGGGTGGAATTACGGCGAAACCACCGAGGCGTTCGCCACCACCTATGAGGTGGCCTCCGCGACGCTCCCGGCGGGCACCTACCGGCAGATCACCGGCAACACCGCGCTCGCCTACGGCATCGTCACCGCCGGGCAGCTGTCCGGGCTGCCGGTCTTCCTGGGCACCTACCCGATCACCCCGGCCTCGGACATCCTGCACGAACTGAGCAAGCATAAGAACTTCGGCGTCATCACCTTCCAGGCAGAGGACGAGATCGCCGGAATCGGCGCGGCCCTGGGAGCCTCGCTGGGCGGGGCGCTCGGGGTGACCAGTACGTCCGGCCCCGGCCTGGCGCTCAAGAGCGAGACCATCGGCCTGGCCGTCATGACCGAACTGCCGCTGATGATCATCGACGTGCAGCGCGGCGGCCCGTCGACCGGTCTGCCCACCAAGACCGAACAGGCCGATCTGCTGCAGGCGCTCTACGGGCGCAATGGCGAATCCCCGGTGCCGGTGGTCGCGCCGCGCTCGCCCGCGGACTGCTTCGACGCCGCCGTGGAGGCCGCCCGCATCGCCCTCACCTATCGCACGCCGGTGCTGCTGCTGTCGGACGGTTCCATCGCCAATGGCTCCGAGCCGTGGGCGATTCCGCGGGTCGATCAGCTCGCCCCGATCGACCCGGCCTTCGAACCCGCGGGCGCGCAGGACGATTCGTTCCAGCCCTACGCGCGCGACCCGGAGACCCTGGCCCGGCCGCTGGCGGTGCCCGGCACCGCGGGCCGCGCGCACCGCATCGGCGGGCTCGAGAAGGCCGACGGCAGCGGCAATATCTCCTACGAACCGGCCAATCACGAACTCATGGTGCGCTTGCGGCAGGCCAAGATCGACGGCATCGCGGTGCCCGATCTGGTGGTGGACGATCCCGGCGGCCATGCCGAACTGCTGCTCATCGGGTGGGGCAGCTCCTACGGTCCGATCGGCGAGGCCTGCCGGCGGGCGCGGCGGCGCGGGGTGCCGGTGGCGCAGGCGCACCTGCGGCATCTGAATCCGTTCCCGCCCAACCTCGGTGAGGTGCTGCGCCGCTACCGCACCGTGGTCTGCCCGGAGATGAACGGCGGCCAGCTGGCCATGCTGCTGCGCGCCCGCTACCTGGTCGACGTGCAGCCGTGGACCAAGGTGGCCGGCACCGCCTTCCAAGCACAGGAACTGGTCGGCGTCATCGACGCGGCCCTGGACGGCTCCATCGCGGAGATGGAGCAGGACAAGGCTTTCGCCGCACGGGCGCGCGCGACCTACCGCAATCCAGGGGGCAAGTGATGACCATTCTCGAAAACCTGCTCGTGGGCGCCGATCTGGGCCTCACCGGACTGTCCGGGGTGCCGCGGGCGGCGGGCCCGCAGAAGGCCAAGGACTACACCTCCGATCAGGAGGTGCGCTGGTGCCCGGGCTGCGGCGACTACGTCATCCTCGCCACCGTGCGCGGGTTCCTGGCCGAGCTGGGCCTCGAGCGCGAGAACCTCATGTTCGTCTCCGGCATCGGCTGCTCGAGCCGGTTCCCGTACTACCTGGAGGCGTACGGGATCCACTCCATCCACGGCCGCGCCCCGGCCATCGCCACGGGGATGGCGGTCACCCGGCCCGACCTGTCGGTCTGGGTGGTGACCGGCGACGGTGACGCGCTCTCCATCGGCGGCAACCATCTCATCCACGCCCTGCGCCGCAATGTGAACATGACGATCCTGCTGTTCAACAACCGGATCTACGGCCTCACCAAGGGCCAATACTCGCCGACCTCGGAGACCGGCAAGGTCACCAAGTCCACCCCGATGGGCTCGATCGACCACCCGTTCAACACCCTCTCGGTGGCGCTGGGCGCGGAGGCCACCTTCGCGGCCCGGGCCCTGGACTCCGACCGGGCCGGGCTCACCGAGGTGCTGCGCGCCGCCGCCGAACACCGCGGCACCGCGTTCGTGGAGATCCTGCAGGACTGCCCGATCTTCAACGACGGCTCCTTCGACGCGCTGCGGCGCGAGAACGCCGAATCGCATCTGGTCCGGCTGCGGCACGGGCAGCCCATCCGCTTCGGCGCGGACAATGAATTCGCCGTGGTCCGTGACGGTTTCGGCCTGGAGGTGGCGCGCACCGACAGCGTCGCCGACTCCGACATCGTGGTGCACGACGCCTACACCGACCAGCCCGAATACGCCTACGCCCTGTCGCGGCTGTCCGACCAGGACCTCACCCACGTGGTGACGGGCGTCTTCCGCAGCGTCACCCGCCCCACCTACGACGACGGCGTCCGCGCCCAGCTCGGCACCGCCGTCGAACGCAAACCGGTGAGCCCGAACTCCTTGCAGGAGTTGCTCACCGGCAACGAAACCTGGACGGTCGGCTGAGCTGTCAGGCCGGAGCGAAGGCGTTCAGCAGGCGCTGGAACAGATCGTCGAAGCGCTTGCGAGACGCCTTCTGCTCGTCACTGAGGCCGTCGGTGATCTCGGGCGCGTAGACGATCAGATGCAGATCCTGGTCGCGGTGCTCGGGCATGTAGTCGATGATCGAGGTGCCCTTGTCGGTGGCGTCCGGGGTCCCCATATCGACGGTGACCAGCGCTTTCATCTCGGTCGCCGCCGCGGTCAGGACATCGGCGGCCACCTTCCCGTCGACCGGCTGCGCGGTGGGATCGGACCGCTTCACCGCGTGCCCGTCCGCTTGCACCTCGAGGGAGGGCCGCAGATCGGTCCGGGTCTGCCAGCCCGCGGGCAGGGCGGTGAGCGTGAACAGCGCCGGGGGAGCGGCCGCCGCCGGTCGCATCCCCGCGAATCCGCCCGCGCCCGTGAGCAACACCGCACACGCCGCCGCGGTCAGCGCGGCCCGCCATCCGCGCCGCCGCATCGCGATTCCCGCCACGCCGAGTTGTCCCGCCGCCGCTGCCGTTCCCATCGCATCCCTCCGAGTCTCTGGTGAGCGTGCGCCCGCCGCCCGCAGATTGTTGCCCCGCACCCATCCCGGCGCGCAGCGCCACGCCGACGCCGCACCGGAAGGAGACACGGCTCGCGGGATTCGCCCGAATTCACCCGTGGCGAGGTACCCGGCGGTCATGCCAGACCGGTCCATCGAGTGGCCCACCGGCACACCGCATCGAGCATTCGGGGCGGGACATGGCGAGGGC
>NZ_JBHWHH010000182.1:0-14394 GCF_042732555.1 Nocardia sp. NPDC059764 | reverse complement strand
GATGTGGTGGCTGGGCGGTGGGCCGCCCGCCGGCGTGGCCGGATTCGTGGCGAGGCCCGGTTGCCCGTTTCGCGGCGGTATTCGGATCAGTGGTCGGGAACGTTGTGTTCGAGGTCGGCGAGCCAGGCGGCAGCGGAGGCGTCGCTGGGGGCGCGCCAGTCGCCGCGAGGAGAGAGCGAGCCGCCGGAGCCGACCTTGGGGGCGTTGGGAAGGGTGGAGCGTTTGAACTGGCTGGTCTGGATGAAGCGGCGCAGGAACTCGGCGAGCCAGTGCTTGATGGCGGGCAGGTCGTAGTCGTGGCGCTGGTCGGCGGGAACGAGGTCGGGCCAGGCGCCGCGGGTGGGATCGGACCAGACGTGGTGGGACAGGTACGCGATACGGCTGGGCAGGTCGCCGAAGCGCAGCAGGTGGTAGAGGTGGAAGTCCTGGAGTTCGTAGGGGCCGACGGTGGCCTCGGAGCTCTGGGCCGGCGTGTCGCCCTCGCCGGGGACCAGTTCGGGGGAGATCTCGGTGGCCAGGATCGAGCTCAGCACCTTGCTCGCTTCCGGGCCCAGGCCGCCGGTGTCGATGGTCCAGGCGACCAGGTACTTGATCAGGGTTTTGGGGACCGACGCGTTGACGCTGTAGTGCGCCATGTGGTCGCCGACGCCGAATGTGCACCAGCCCAGGGCCAGTTCGCTCAGGTCGCCTGTGCCGACGACCAGAGCGTTGTGCATGTTCGCCAGCCGGAACAGATGGGAGGTGCGCTCGCCGGCTTGCACGTTCTCATAGGTGACGTCGTATTGCGGCACCCCGTCGGCGGCGGGGTGACCGAGGTCGCGCAGCATCTGGGTGGCCGAGGGCCGGATGTCGATCTCGTGCGCGGTGGCCCCCACCGCGCGCATCAGCCGCCGCGCGTCGTCGAGGGTGCGATCGCTGGTGGCGAATCCGGGCATGGTGTAGGCCAGGACATTCGAGCGCGGCAGCCCCAGCCGGTCCATCGTCTCGGCTGCGACGATCAGCGCCACCGTGGAGTCCAGTCCGCCGGACACCCCGATCACCACCCGCTGTGACCCGGTCGCCGCCAGCCGGGTGCTCAACCCCTCCACCTGGATCCGATGCACTTCCGCGCAACGCTCGTTGCGGCGGGCCGGATCGGCGGGGACGTAGGGAAAACGCGGAATGTCGCGGCGGAGCGGCACCGCCCCGGCGGGCACGGGCAGTTCCACCTCGACGTGCCGGAACCGTGCCAGCCGTTCCCGGTGATCGTGCACGGTGTCGGCGAAACTGGTGGTGCGCAACCGGTCCGCGCTCAGCCGCCGCAGATCGATATCGGCGGTGACCACGTGCGGATGCGTCGCGAACCGCTCGCCCTCGCCGAGCACATTGCCGTTCTCACACACCAGCGCCTGCCCGTCCCAGGCCATATCGGTGGTCGACTCGCCGTGTCCGGCAGCGGAATACAGGTAGGCGGCCAGGTAGCGCGCCGAATGCGAGGTACACAGCTCGCGCCGATAGTCGGCTTTGCCGACGACGATATTGCTCGCCGACAGGTTCACCAGCACTGTCGCCCCGGCCAGGGCGGCGAAACCACTGGGCGGCAACGGTACCCAGCCGTCCTCGCAGATCTCGAGGTGGAACACGAACTCCGGCAGGTTGGTCGCGGTGAACAGCAGATCGGCGCCGAACGGCACTCGCTGACCCGCGATCAGCACGTGGTCCTCGAGCGCCTCGCGCGCCGCCGCGAACTGGCGCTTCTCGTAGAACTCGCGATAGTTGGGTAGATAGCTCTTGGGCGCGGCCCCCAGTACCCGCCCCCGGTGGATCGCGATGCCGCAGTTGAACAATCGGCCCTGCGCCCGCACCGGCGCGCCCACCACCAGCACCGTGTCGACGCGACCGGATTCGGCCACGATCCGCTCGAGCGCCGCGCCGACCGCCACGTCGAGGGCGTCCTGATGGAACAGATCGTCAGCGGTGTAGCTGGACAGCCCCAGTTCGGGGAACACCGTCAGCACCGCGTGCTCTGCCGCGGCGCGACGCGCCAGCAGCAGCGTCTGCTCTGCGTTGAAGCTCGGGTCGGCGACCCGCACCGGCGGCACCGCCACCGCGACCCGCGCGAATCCGTGCCGATAGAGCGAATCGAACGGTAGCGGTTGCGACAACACCGACCCCCTTGACGATCCCGAGGCGATCATGGCCCGATCGCAATCTACCCACGCGCCGTCGATGTCGCCGACCGGCCACGCCGGTGATCACTCCCGGGACGACTGCTCCCGCAGGCGGGCCAGGGTCTTGGACAGGATGCGGGAGACGTGCATCTGCGAGATGCCCATCTGCTGGGCGATCTGCGTCTGGGTCATGGATTCGAAGAATCGCATGGTCAGGATGCGGCGTTCGCGTTCCGGCAGACCGGCCAGCAGCGGGCGGATGGCGACGTACTCCTCGACGCGGTCGAATTGGGATTCTTCCTCGCCGAGGGTGTCGAGCAGTGAGGCCTCGGTGTCGCGGCCGACGGAGACGGCGTCGATGCTGCTGGGCTGGTAGGCGTTTCCGGCGATGACCGCCTGGGTGACCTCGTCGGCGTCGATGTCGAGCGCGGCGGCGATCTCCTTGGCGGTGGGGGAGCGCCCCAGCTGCTGGGAGAGCGCGTCGATGGCGGAGCCGATGCGCAGGTGGGTTTCCTTGACGCGCCGCGGCACCCGCATGGCCCAGGTGTTGTCGCGGAAGTAGCGCCGCACCTCGCCCATGATGGTGGGCACCGCGAAGGACAGGAAGTTGGAGCCGCGGGAGATGTCGAACCGGTCCACCGCGTGCACCAGTCCGACCCGCGCGACCTGGGTGAGGTCGTCGAAAGGCTCACCGCGGCCGCTGAATTTGCGGGCGATGTGGTCGGCCAGCGGGATGCACCGGTTGATCAGCTGTGAGCGCAGGGCGGCGCGCCCCGCGGATCCCGGTGCGGCGGCCGCGAGTTCCTCGAACAGCAGCGCGACGTCGTCGTAGCCGGAGACGCTGCGCGCGACCTCCTCCGCCTCCTCGGCGTCGACGGTCTCCTCGGCGGCGTCTTCCGCCGGTTCTTCGGGGGCTTCGGTGTCGGCGGTCGGATCCTCGGGCCGGGCCGCGTCGTCGGGGGATGGGAACACGTCTTCTCCGGTCACTACGCCTTCCCTCGGACCCGCCGGAACTCCACCGCCGTCGGGTATCCGGAGATGGCCGGATCGAAGGGTTCCTGGGTGGCGGTGACCTCGTCGGAGAGGGTCCGCAGGACGTGCCAGCCGAAACTGCGCTGGTCGGGCAGCCCTTCGGCGGCGGCGGTGCCGCGGACCCGCACGATCAGGTCGGACTCGCCGACGGTGAACAGACACTGCAGCGTGGAACCCGGGGCGGCGATGGCGATCAGGGTGGAGGCGGCCTCGTCGACGGCGAGTCGGATGTCGGCCACCTCGTCGAGGGTGAAATCGCTGAGCAGCACCAGGGTTTCGGCGAGTCCGCGCACGATGGGCAACTGGGATACGGAGGCGGCGACACCGATTTCGACCGGTGTTCCGCGCAACCCTTGTTCCGCCGAAATGTTGATCACCCTGTAGAGGCTACCCATTCCGGTGCGCGGCAATCAGCCATTCCCGTGACGCGGGACGCACCCGGTGGTGCCGATAGACTGCCGCGTGTGTGCACCTCTTCCTCCCCGTTCCAGCGTCCGGCCCCGATGATCGCCCCGTCCATCCTGTCCGCCGATTTCGCGAACCTCGCGGCCGAGTTGCGGGCGATCGAGGGCGCGGACTGGGTGCACGTCGATGTGATGGACAACCACTTCGTGCCCAATCTGACGCTGGGCCCGCCGATCGTCGAGAGCCTGCTGAAGGTCACCGACATTCCGATGGACTGCCATCTGATGATCGAGGACCCGGAGCGCTGGGCCCCGTGGTACGCGGAGGCGGGCGCCTACAACGTGACCTTCCACGCTGAGGCGACCAAGAACCCGATCGCGGTGGCTCGTGACATTCGCGCGGCGGGCGCCAAGGCCGGGCTCTCGGTGAAGCCGAACACCCCGATCGAGCCCTACCTCGAGATCCTGCGCGATTTCGACACCCTGCTGGTGATGAGCGTCGAACCCGGTTTCGGCGGACAGTCTTTCATCGCTCACGTGCTGGACAAGGCCCGTCAGGTGCGCCGCCTGGTGGACGCCGGTGAGCTGCGCCTGGTGGTGGAGATCGACGGCGGCATCAATATGGACACCATCGAGCAAGCCGCCGAGGCCGGAATCGACTGCTTCGTGGCGGGTTCCGCGGTGTACGGCACCCCGGATCCGGCCGCGACGGTGGAAGCCTTGCGGCAGAGGGTGATCGCGGTCGAGGCGGCGTCGGCCCAGTAGCTCGCGGACGCCGCCGGGATCGGCGCTCAGTGCTCGAGCAGCGCTTCGATCACCGATTCCAGCGGCGGCACCGTGTCGGTGGTCTCCGGCGACCGGATCCAGGTGCGGTAGCCGGTGCGCTCGTCCTCGGCGGAGGGGAGCACGACCTGGGCGCCCGGGCAGGCGATGGTGGCGTAGAGCCGGAACAGGGCCGCGGTCACCGTGGTCGTGAGTGACTCGGGCCGGGCGGGACCGGTGATGAAGGTCCAGCGCCGGGCCCGGGGGTGGTGCACCACCGGCCCGGCCAGATCGGCCTGGGTGAGTCGCTGGCGGACACGTTCGCCGAGGTCGGCGGGCATGGTGACGGCCCCGTAACGACCGCCTATCTCCAGCAGGATGTGCCGTGATGTCGGATCGATCGATGCCGGCAGGTGAAATTCGCGCCGGTACTGCACGCAGCGAACTTCGAGTGTCGAATCGAGAAGCGTTGTCACGCCGCACCCCTGACTGTGCCGATTGTGTTGTGTGCCACCTGGATCCGACCCGCGCGGGGTCCAACCTTCCTTCGGTTCGTGTGCTGGCGTAGATCGTCACCCGGCCCGGCCGGCCGTGGACGCGTTGACCGTTCTGCTCTGAACTGCTCGCGGAGAGTTGAACTGTTGGAATCAGCTGCATAACAATCTTGCGGCCATTTTCGTTGCCGCGCAAGATTCAGGTGTAAGCGAGTCGCGGATTGGGTACCTGCCAGCCTTGGTCCTGGTCAGGCCATGGATAAATCCACTCGATTCCAATCCTGTAATCGGTGATTCCGAGCAATTCGGGCAATTTGCTGATCGCAAGTTGACTTATGTCCGATTTCGTCCATCCACCGGTATCCAACGCTCCAGTGAACGAGGCCGCATGTCGTCTACGACTGCGCGTCGTTAGGCTGAGGGGGACGGCCGTCCGCGCGGGAATACCGCGTGCGGGGCGCGCTGTTGGCTCGAGCGAGTACGCAGTCGCGATCAGGGAGAGGTACGCATGTTCACAGGCATCGTCGAGGAGCTGGGCGAGATCGTCGCCACCGAGCGGCTGGACGATTCGGCGCGGCTGACCATTCGCGGCCCCCTGGTGACCTCCGATGCGGGACACGGTGATTCGATCGCCGTCAACGGCGTCTGCCTCACCGTGGTGGACCGCGAGGTCGTCGGCGACACGTTCACCGTCGATGTGATGGCCGAGACCCTGGACCGTTCCAGCATCGGCGCCCTGGCCGCGGGTTCCCGCGTGAACCTGGAGCGCGCCGCGGCGGTGAACAGCCGCCTGGGCGGCCACATCGTGCAGGGTCACGTGGACGGCACCGGCACCATCGTCTCGCGCACCCCGCACGAGAACTGGGAGGTCGTGCGAATCTCGTTGCCCGACAGCATCGCCCGTTACGTCGTGGAGAAGGGCTCGATCACCGTCGACGGCATCTCGCTGACCGTCTCCGGCATCGGCCTCGCCGAGGACGCCTTCGCCGACGGCAGCAAGGACTGGTTCGAGGTCTCGCTCATCCCCACCACCCGCGAGCTCACCACCCTGGGCACCGCCGGAGTCGGCACCGTCGTGAATCTCGAAGTCGACATCATCGCCAAGTACGTCGAACGGCTCGTGCAGCGCGGCTGACTCACAAGGGTCGCGGCCCGTCTCGTTCTGGACTGAGTGGAGCGGGGGAGCGAACGGCTCCATCGACCTGCGCCTTGGAGGAGCGGAGGGAGGGAAGAACGAGACCTCCAGGGCCGCGACCCCACGACGCCGGAGGCGGCGCAAATTGGACTCTGCCTTACTGTAATGGGGCACCTAATTCGAGATGGAGCACAACAGACGTGACCAGGTTCGACACCGTAGAGCGCGCAGTCGCCGACATCGCCGCCGGTAAGGCGGTTGTCGTCGTCGACGACGAGGGCCGGGAGAACGAGGGCGACCTCATCTTCGCGGCGGAGAAGGCGACACCCGAGCTGGTGGCCTTCATGATCCGCTACACCTCCGGTTACATCTGTGTGCCGCTCACCGGGGCGGACTGCGACCGCCTGGGCCTGCCGCCCATGTACGCGGTCAACCAGGACAAGCACGGCACCGCCTACACCGTGTCGGTCGACGCCCGCGAGGGCATCAGCACCGGTATCTCGGCTGCGGACCGCGCCACCACCATGCGGGTGCTGGCCGACCGCGGCGCCAAGTCCGACGACCTGACCCGTCCGGGCCACGTGGTTCCGTTGCGCGCCAAGGACGGTGGCGTGCTGCGCCGCCCCGGCCACACCGAGGCCGCCGTGGACCTGGCCCGCATGGCCGGGCTCGGCCCCGCCGGCGTGATCTGCGAGATCGTCAGCCAGAAGAACGAAGGCGATATGGCGCGCACCGAGGAGCTGCGCATCTTCGCCGATGAGCACGACCTGGCGCTGATCTCCATCGCCGACATGATCGCCTGGCGGCGCCGCAACGAGAAGCACGTCAAGCAGGTCGCCGAGGCCAAGCTACCCACCGAGTTCGGCGAGTTCCGGGCCATCGGCTACGAGAGCGAGTACGACGACGCCGAGCACGTCGCCCTGGTGATGGGCGATATCGGCGACGGCCGCGACGTGCTGGTGCGCGTGCACTCCGAATGCCTGACCGGCGACGCCTTCGGCTCGCTGCGCTGCGACTGTGGCCCGCAGCTCGACGCCGCCATGGAGCTGATCGCCGAGCAGGGCCGCGGCGTGCTGCTCTACATGCGCGGCCACGAGGGTCGCGGCATCGGACTGCTGCACAAGCTGCAGGCCTACCAGCTGCAGGACAGCGGTGACGACACCGTCGACGCCAACCTCAACCTGGGCCTGCCGGCCGACGCCCGCGACTACGGCATCGGCGCGCAGATCCTGGTCGACCTGGGCATCAATTCGATGCGGCTGCTCACCAACAACCCGGACAAGCGCGCCGGGATCGAGGGCTACGGTCTGAGCATCAGTGAGCGCGTGGCCATGCCGGTGCGCGCCAACAAGCACAATCTGCGGTACCTGCGCACCAAGCGGGATCGGATGGGCCACGACCTGGTCGGCCTGGAAGACCTGGACCTGGGCGAGACCGCGAACTGACAACCGAGAGGGCGGAACAACGATGAGCGGTACCGGCGTACCGGCTTTCGAGCTCGCCGATGCCAAGGACCTCAAACTGGGGATCGTGGCCTCGCGCTGGCATACCACCATCTGCGACGCGCTGGTCGCGAACGCGGAGAAGACCGCCCGCGAGGCGGGCGTCGCCGACATCACCGTGGTCCGGGTCGCCGGCGCCATGGAGCTGCCCGTGGTGGCGCAGTCGCTGGCCCGCACCCATGACGCGGTGGTCGCGCTCGGCGTCGTGATCCGTGGTGGCACACCGCATTTCGAGTACGTGTGCGATTCGGTGACCGCGGGCCTGACCCGGGTGTCGCTGGACGAGGGCACCCCGGTCGCGAACGGCGTGCTCACGGTGAACACCGAGGAGCAGGCGCTGGACCGGGCGGGCCTGCCGGGTTCGGCGGAGAACAAGGGCGAGCAGGCGGCCGCGGCCGCGCTGGACGCCGCGCTCACCCTGCGCGAACTCAGCGCCTAGTCATGCCCGTCGTCCGGATCTGGAAGCGCGGCGGCTCCGAGGAGGAACCGCCGCGCCACCCCGCGACGACGGAAGGGCCTGCCGAGCACCCGACGCAGGCCGGTAGCGATCAGCAGAAGCCGGAGTCCGGAACACCCATGGCAGAGACGAAGCCCGACACCGCCGCGAACACCGACGACGAGTGGGACCTCGAGGTCCGACCGCGCCGCGCCATCATCACCGTGCGGATCGTGGCCGCGGTGCTGGCCGCCGTCTTCGTCTTCGGCGGGATCGTGCTGCGCGAGGGCTCCACCGGCGTCAACTTCCGGGTCTCCGATCAGCTCGGCCTGGCGGCGTTCGGCCTGGTGCTGGCCGCGGGCGTGCTGACCCTGACCCGGCCCCGGGTGCGGGTCGGCAAGCGCGGGGTCATGGTGCGCAATATCGTCGGCGACAGCGAGTTCGGGTGGCAGGACATCCGCGGGATCTCCTTCCCGGACAAGAAGTCCTGGGCGCGTCTGGAACTGGTGCACGACGAGTACGTGCCCATGATGGCCATCCGCTCCAACGACAAGATGCGCGCGGCCGAGGCCATGGACCGGTTCCGCGAACTCGGCGCGAAGTACACCGGCGAGAACAAATAAGCCATCCGTCGCCGCGCCTTCGTGGCCGCGGCGGACGGATGGCTGTGCCTCGTCCGATCCGGTTCGGAATCAGTTCTCCGCGAGGGCTTTCGCGGTCTCCGGCCGTTGTGTGGGGACGGACTGCACCGCGCGCCGCACCGGGATCAGCACCGCGATCAGTGCGGCGACCAAGCACACGAGGCTGCCGATCAGGAACACCGTGCGGAAGCCGTGCTCGGTCGGGATGCTGTGGCTGCCCATCTGCACACTCATCTGCGCCAGCACCGCGCCGACCACCGCGGCCGAGACCGAGGTGCCGATCGAGCGCATCAGGGTGTTGAAGCTGTTGGCGGCCGCGGTCTCCGACTGCGGCACCGCGCCCATGATGAGCGCGGGCATCGCGCCGTAGGCGAAGGCGACACCGGTGCTGCAGATGATGTTGACGACCACCAGGCCCCCGATGGACCCCATCAGCGGCAGTGCCACACCGTAACCGGCGGCCATGATCAGCGTGCCGGTGACCAGCGTGGTCTTCGGGCCGCGCGCCGCGGACAGCTTCGCGCCGATCGGCGAGATGAGCATCATCATGATGCCGCCGGTGGCCATCCACACGCCCATCATGACCATGGACTGGCCCAGGCCGTAGCCGAGCGCCTCGGGCAGCTGCATGAGTTGCGGAAGGCTCAGCTGCAGCGCGTACAGGCCGACGCCGACCGCGATGCTGGCCAGGTTGGTGACCAGGACCTGCGGGCGGGCGGTGATCCGCAGATCGACCAGCGGCTCGTGGGAGCGCAGTTCCCACCAGCCCCACACCAGCAGCAGCACCAGGGCCGCGGCGAACAGCCCGAGGGTCGAGCCGCTGGTCCAGCCCCAGGCCGCGCCCTTCGACACCGGCAGCAGCAGGCACACCAGGGCCGCGCCGAGCAGGAGCGCGCCGGGGATGTCGAAGCGGCCTGACGGTCCTTCGGAGGTGCCCTCGGGGACCACCAGGACGATGAGCGCGGTGGCGATCGCCACGAGAACCGCTGCGACCCAGAACATCACACGCCAGTTGCTGTACTCGGTGACCGCGGACGCGATCGGCAGGCCGAGCGCGCCGCCGATGCCCAGCGACGAGCTGATCAGCGCGATGGCCGAACCGAGGCGCTCGGGCGGCATCACGTCGCGCAGCAGGGCGATGGCCAGCGGGATGGTGCCCACGCCCAGGCCCTGCAGCCCGCGTCCGATGATCATCGGGATCAGCGAGGTCGACACCGCGCACACGATCGAGCCCACCATGATCGGAATGGTCGAGGCGATGAGCATGCGGCGCTTGCCGTACATGTCGCCGAGCCGTCCCGCGACCGGCGTGGCGACGGCGGCCACCAGCAGGGTGATGGTGACGACCCATGATGCGTTCGACGCGGACGCGTGCAGGATTCTGGGCAGGTCGCCCAGGAGCGGGACCACCAGGGTCTGCATCAGCGAGGCGACGACGCCGGTGTAGGCCAGCACCGCGAGGGTGCCGCCGGCGTGTGTGGGCTCCGGCGGGGCGCCGGCAGGCCGAGCAGCGGACTCGGGTCTGGTCATCGGGGTTCTCCTCATCATCGATCTATGTGCACTATACACAGCATGTGCATGATGCATAATCGATCTCGGCGCCCGTCGCACGTAGGGTGTGGGGACCGCGGAAAGGATGGAATTGACCAAGCCCACCGAATTGCTCGAGTTCGAGACCATGCTGTTCGGCCGGTACAGCCTGATTCCGCGCAAAGGCGACAACGGCCTCGACCGCAGCGCCTATCTGCTGCTCAGTCTGCTGCGCGGGGAGGGGCCGATGTCGATCGGTCAGCTCAGTGACACGCTGGGGCTGGATGCCTCCACCCTCAATCGGCAGACCGCCGCGCTCCTGCGCGCGGACCTGGCCGAACGCATCCCCGACCCCGACGGCGGCATCGCCCGCAAGTTCCGTGTCACCGCCGAAGGGGCCGCCCGGCTCGATGCCGAACGGGCGCAGAGCCTTCGGCATCTCGACGAGATCCTGGCAGGCTGGTCCGACGAGGACGTGTCAGCGCTCGCGTCGTTGCTGGCCCGATTCAACGCCGATATCGAGAGCTACCGCGGTAAGCACTGGCCCCGTTCGTGAGGCTCGACCCGCCCGGCTCCCGGTCGGGCGCGCCTGAGGCGGCCTAGCGCGGGCCGCCGAGCACCGCGCCCTCGCGGCGGGGATCCGCGCCGCCGATCCAGCCGTCGCCGTCGCGGACCAGTGCCGAGAGTCCGCTCGATTGCGGCGCCACCGACACCTGATCGCCGGACGCGCGCAGCTTCTGGACCAGGACGTCGTGGTCGCCATTGTCGGTGGCGTTCACCGCCGGATGCTCGCCGCCCACGTTCGTGGTGGGCGTATTGGCCGCGCCGAAGTCGATCATCGACACCGCCTGCTGCGGATTCAGCCCCCAATCCAGCATGGCGACCAGGGTTTTCACCACGAACTGGATGATCACCGCCCCGCCCGGCGACCCGGTGACATGGCTGAGCGCGCCGCGGCTGCCGTCGGGATCGCGGTCGAACACCAAGGTCGGGGCCATGGAGCTGCGCGGCCGTTTGCCCGCGTCGATGCGGTTGGCGACCGGCGCGCCGTCCTTGTTCCGGGGTTCGGCGGAGAAGTCGGTGAGCTGGTTGTTGAGAATGAACCCGTCCACGAAATGGAAGGACCCGAACGCGGATTCGACCGTGGTGGTCATGGATGCCGCGTTGCCGTACTTGTCGACGATCGAGATGTGGCTGGTGCCGTGCTCGGGCTGCTGCGGTCCGTTGCCGACCGGGACCGGACCGAAGTCGCCCGGCTGGGCGGTGCCCAGGCTCTTGCTCGGGTCGATGAGCGCGGCCCGCTGCTTCAGATAGTTCGGGTCCAGCAGGGTCTGCGGTGAATTGCCCGGCAGCGGAACGAAATCCGAGTCGGCGATGTACTTGTCGCGGTCGGCGTAGGCCAGTCGCTCGGCCTCGGCGATCAGGTGCACGGCCTCGGCGGTGGGCTTGCCGCCGTCGCGCGCGGCGGTGCTGTCACCGGACACGTCGGTCGGTTTCATCGCGGCCAGATCGAAATTCGACAGGATGCCCAGCGCCGCCTCGACGGTGATGCCGCCCGAGGAGGGATTCGGCATGCCGCAGATCTCGTGGGTGCGATAGGGCGAGCACACCGCTGTGCGCTTCTTGGCCTGGTACGACGACAGATCCGCGAGCGCCAGCTGTCCGGGGGTACGGCCGCCGGAGGTGGTGGCGGTGGTGTCGACGATGTCGGCGGCGATGGCCCCGGTGTAGAAGGCGTTCGCGCCGTCGGCGGCGATGGCCGAGAGGGTTTTGGCGAAGGCCGGATTCACCAGCGTGGTGCCGGCCTGCTTCGGATTGCCGTCGGGGAGTAGGAAATACGCGCGGGCGGCGTCGTCGCGGGCCAGGTCCGCCGTGGACGCCGCGATCTGGGTGGCCATGCGCGGGGAGATCTTGAAGCCGTCGTCGGCGAGGTTCACCGCGGGGGTGAACAGGTCGCGCCAGGGTTGCCTGCCGTGCTCGGTGTGCGCGAGTTCCAGCATGCGCAGCACGCCCGGCACGCCGATCGAGCGTCCGCTGGCGCGCGCGTTGGGTTGCGGCACAGTGTGATCGGTGGGGCCGATGTAGCGTAGGTAGTCCTCGGTGGCGGCCTTGGGTGCGGTCTCGCGGCCGTCGTAGGCGTCGACACTCTTGGTCGCGGCGTCGTAGTACATGAGGAACGCCCCGCCGCCGATGCCGGTGGCTTGCGGCTCCACCAGGTTCAGCACGGTCTGCGCCACGATCAGCGCGTCCGCGGCGGTGCCGCCGTCGCGCAGCACCCGGCAGGCGGCCTCGGTGGCGACGGGATTGGCGGTGGAGACCGCGAATCCGCCGGAGCGCACCGGCGTCATGCCAGTGCGGTAGCCGGTGGCGACCTCCGGACGCAGCGCCAGATTCGTTGCGCTCGGCCCGGCCGGAACACCGGAGGTGACCGGAGTTCCGTTGGGGGACACCGTGCACGACGCACTCTCGTTCGTCGACGACGAACAGGCGGTGAGCATTCCGATCGACAGCAGCAGGGCGGCAGCGCCGCTCCCGGTTCGTCGCAAGCGCCTCATGACCGGACTCTAGCCCCGTGAGCGCGTGGGGGCGGCGGTTTGACCGGTCTGCTCACCTATGGATCATCAGCACTTCTGTGGCAATCACCGATGAATCGGCTCCAATCACTGCTCGAAGCGCTGGAAGCGGCGGCGCTGACCCGGATCGGGGCGCCGACACGGCTGTCAGCAAACGACAGGGTACTCTCGGACGGCCTCGTTTCACGATAACGGAGGGTTAACCCGGCGTATGACCGAGATCCGGACAACTGCCACCAGCCTCAATGCCGAGGACAGCGGCTACCACAAAGCCCTGAAACCCCGGCAATTGCAGATGATCGCCATCGGTGGCGCCATCGGCACCGGCCTGTTCCTGGGCGCCGGCGGTCGCCTCGCCAATGCCGGGCCGTCGCTGTTCCTGGTGTACCTGATCTGTGGCGCATTCGTCTTCTTCATCCTGCGCGCCCTCGGCGAACTGGTGCTGCACCGACCGTCCTCGGGTTCGTTCGTCTCCTATGCGCGCGAATTCTTCGGTGAGAAGGCCGCATTCGTGGCCGGGTGGATGTACTTCCTGAACTGGTCCATGACCGGCATCGTCGATACCACCGCGGTCGCCACCTATCTGCACTACTGGGGTCCCTTCCAGCCGGTCGCGCAATGGCTGCTGGCGCTGGGCGCGCTCGTCATCGTGCTCGGCATCAATCTGGCGTCGGTGAAGTGGTTCGGCGAGATGGAATTCTGGGCCGCCATGATCAAGGTGCTCGCCCTGGTCACCTTCCTGGTGGTCGGCACCGTCTTCTTCGCGGGACGGTTCGAGGTGGACGGTCAGGCCACCGGCTTCGGCATGATCTCCGCCGCGGGCGGCTGGTTCCCGACCGGCGTGCTGCCGCTGGTCACCGTCACCTCGGGCGTGGTGTTCGCCTATGCCGCCGTGGAAATGGTCGGCATCGCGGCGGGCGAGACCGAGAACCCGGCGAAGATCATGCCGCGCGCCATCAATTCGGTCATCCTGCGTATCGCGCTGTTCTATTGCGGCTCGGTGATTCTGCTGGCATTGCTGCTGCCCTACACCGCCTACAAGGCGGGGGAGAGCCCGTTCGTCACCTTCTTCGCCAAACTCGGTGTCGCGCACATGGGCTCGATCATGAATTTCGTGGTGCTCACCGCGGCGTTGTCGAGTTTGAACGCGGGCCTGTATTCGACCGGCCGAATTCTGCGTTCGATGGCGATGAACGGCAGCGCGCCGAAATTCACCGCGCGCATGTCGAGCGCGGGTGTGCCCTACGGCGGCATTCTGCTCACCAGCGTCATCGCTTTGTTCGGTATCTGGCTGAATTACATCGTGCCGTCGCAGGCGTTCGAGATCGTGCTGAATGTTGCCTCGCTGGGCATTCTGGCGTCCTGGGCGACGATCGTGCTGTGCCAGTTGAAGCTGTTCTACCTGGCCAAGCAGGGCCTGGCCGAGCGGCCTGCGTTCCGGATGTTCGGCGCCCCCTACACCGGGATCGCGACGCTGGTGTTCCTGGGATTGGTGCTGATCCTGATGGCTTTCGACCGGCCGGTCGGTACGTGGACGGTGGCCAGCCTGGTGATCATCGTGCCCGCGCTCGCCATCGGGTGGCGGATCGCCAGCCCGCGGGTGCTGGCCATCGCCAGGATGCGCGAGGGCTACACCGGGGAATTCCCTGTCATTCCACCGATCCCCATGGACGACAAGTAGTATCGGACCTGGTGTTATCGACGGCCGCACGCGAAATTGCGTGCGGCCGTTATG
>NZ_JBHWHH010000181.1:0-14565 GCF_042732555.1 Nocardia sp. NPDC059764 | reverse complement strand
GGTATCGACGACACCACCACGGCCGACGCGCCGAACGCCGATCAGGCGTCCGTTCAGGAGTGATCGCCGAGCCAACAGGGCCGGAATCCATCACCAGGATTCCGGCCTCTTCGCTAGTCAAAACCCGCTTGTATGGCTACTTTTCGGTTATCTCGAGGCTTCTCGGTCGTCCATGTCGCTCACCAATCCAGGTGGTCGGTGGGTTCGAATGTCGGTCGTCCCGATGTTCCCCCTGACCAGAAAGGTCATGTATGGCCGCAGGTAAGCACCGCGCGCTCAACCCGCACCGGAACAAGGTCGGCAACGTGGTGGCGGCGGGTGCCGTCCCGCTAGTCATGGCGATCGTCGGATCCGGTGCCGCCAACGCCGCCCCGTCCGAGATCGCTCCAGGAGTGGCTCAGAGTGACGACGCGCCCAGGGCCCAGTGGCCGGCGGCGGCGGCCCCGAATGTGAATCCCTATGAGGGCATGCACAATTCCGAGTGACACCAAGAGCTCGCTCCAGTGGTCGCGTCAGGCCCCGGACACGAGCTATCTCGCCCCCGTGGGCGCGCTCCACCCGCCGGTTCCGGTTCAGGCCGTGCCGCCGATCGCGCCCCCGCCGGGCATGTTCCGGTTCGGCGACGTGACGGTTCCGGCGCCCGACTGGATCGACAGAGAACAGGCGATCCAGATCAATGACAATGCCGCGCAGGTCGAGGCGAATCTCGCCACCTTCCTCGACTCGATCGGCATGGAGCGCAGCCGCTCCGACCGGATCGCCGGGCAGACCATCGGCACCGCCGCGATGGGCGCCGTCGCCGGAGCCGTCGCCGCCGTCCCGATCGAGCTGAGCTCCGCCGCGGTCGGCGGTGTGACGGGCCTGGTCGTCGGCGCCACCTTGTTCCCGGTCGGCCTGGTGGCCGGTCCCGTCCTCGGCGCGGCCGCGGGCGCGGGCGCGGCCATGGTCGCCATCCCGGCCGCTGTCGCCGGTGCCGCGATCGGCGCCGCCGTCGGCGCGTTCAACGGATTCAACGCACCGCCCCGCGTCGTCGGCGACTGATCCCTCCTCGACGAGGCCGCTCGACCAGGTAGATGTGCGCACGCGGTGGGAACCGGCGGTGAGGTTGGTTCCCGCCGCGAACGCGACCCGCCGTGTGCGGATGGCTGTGCTCGGATTTCGAAGTTCTTGCGCGACAGCGATTTTCCGATGTGCCGGTCAGGCCGTCAGCAGTCGACCGGTCCGCGTGAACAGCGTGCCGCCCGCGGCCAGCGGCAGCAGCGCCTGATCCAGGCCCGCCGTATCGGCCGGGCGATCGTCGGGATAGGTGAGCACGCTCTCCAGCGCCCGCGGCTCCGACAGCGCGTCGTCGGTGATCGCCTCGGAGCCCAGTTCCAGACGGTGCCGCAGCAGCGGAATCGCACCGACATCCGCGATCGACTCCCCGGTCCAGTGACCGTGGTCCTCGCCCGTGCGGCCGATCTGCACCCGTTCCCGAAGTCGCAGCCGCGCACCGTCTTCCAGACGCACCGTGGTGAACGTGTCGTGTTCCGCGCCACCCGCGACCACGGTCGGTTCCGGATCGAAGTCCAGTTCCCCGCCCGCGGCCACCTCGAAACGCCAGTGCGCCACCGACTTCCGGGTCTCACGGCCCGGCAGCGCGATGGTCGCGGCCACCGACCGCACCCGTAGCAGCGCGCCCGCACCCACCGAGATCATGATGTCCAGGACGTCACCGCCCAGCGGTGTGGCGGCGGTGCCGATCAGGTGCACCGTGTCCGGGCCCGTGTGCCGCGCCGCCAGGCCGCCGACCGCCTGGACGCGCGGCAGCGTCCCGGCGGACGCGGTGATGCGGAGCTCAGTGCGAATGGGCAACGCCCGCATCCTGTTCGGCGGCCAGCCGCAGCTGCTCGCGCACCCAGGCCAGCACCGGCGTCGCGGCCGGGTCCTGGGTGAGGGAGGTGAACACGAACGGCCGGCCCTCGCGCACGGTCGTCGAATCGCGTTCCATGACCGACAGATCCGCGCCGACCATCGGGGCCAGATCGGTCTTGTTGATGACCAGCAGATCCGACCAGGTGACGCCCGGGCCGCCCTTGCGCGGCACCTTGTCGCCGCCGGCCACGTCGACCACGAAGATCTGGGCGTCGATCAGACCGGAGGAGAAGGTGGCGGTCAGGTTGTCGCCGCCGGATTCCACCAGGATCAGATCCAGCGGCGGGTTGGCCTCGATCAGGTCGTCGATGGCATCCAGGTTGGCGGTGATGTCGTCGCGGATGGCGGTGTGTGGGCAGCCGCCGGTCTGCACGGCGGTGATGCGCTCGTCCGGCAGCACCGCGTTGCGCCGCAGGAAGTCGGCGTCCTCGGTGGTGTAGATGTCGTTGGTCAAGACGGCCAGCGACAGCTCGTCGCGCAGCTGCCGGCACAGGGCCGCGGTCAGCGCGGTCTTGCCCGATCCGACCGGACCGCCGATCCCGATCCGCACCGGTTCCCCGGGCGTCCGCTCCCGCTTGGGGCGGTCGTGACTGTGATCGTGCGGTTCCCCGTCGATGAGGTGAGGTGGCATGTGCGCTCCTTTCACCCCCATCCTGACCCAGTCACGTAAACCGGGTGTTACCTGGCCCGTGACCGGCTACGACGCGAACAGCGGCATGTCCCGGCGGGGGTGGCGTTCGGCGAGCACGTCCTGCAGCGGGTCGGAGAGCGCGGCCAGCGATTCGGTGGCGGCGCGGGCGGTGGCGTCGCACACCGGGGCGAGGCGGATGGTGCAGGCGGCCACGGCGGCCGGATCGAGGGCGAGCAGGCGCTGCGCGGCGGTGGCCGCCCCGGTCATGGTGGTGTAGACGGTGACGGCGGCGATATCGGCGGGGGTGGCCCCGCACACCGTGCCCACCACGCCGAACACGGTGGACAGATGGGGGCGGGCGCCGAGAACGCGCCACTCGGCGTGCGGCCAGACCTGTTTGGCGAGCCGCAACAGGCCGCGGCCCTGGGCGCGGGAGGCGGTGCGGGCGGCCGGGGACGGGGTCCGAGCGTCGGCCTCGAGTTCAGCGCGCTGCGGATCGAGAGTGCCGGCGCAGACGGCCGCGGCCAGCGAGGCCGCCACCAGTCCCGAGGTGCGGATGCGCCGTCGCAGGAACAGTTCCACGCTGGGCACGTCGCGCAGCAGTCCGGAGGTGATGGCCTCCTCGACGCCGCCGGAGTGCACGTGCCCACCGATCGGCAGCCGGGAGTCGGCGAGGGTCAGCAGGGTGGCCAGGCTCATCGCCGCACGTCCGGGTGTCGCATGGGTCGATCCTAAGCGGCACCCGGTGCGGCGGTGTCGACTAGGTGAGCAGGCAGGGCATGGCCGCCGAGATGCTCTGCAGCGCACAGGTGATGGAGTTGGACAGCCCGGCCGAGCCGGTCATGGGCACCAGTCCGGCGACCGGGGCGGCGCCGGTGTCGGTGACGGGCACCAGCTCGACCGGGGCGGCCATGGCCGGGGCGGCACCGATGCCGGAGGCGATGGCGGCGACGGCAAAGGCTTTCAGTGCAACGTTTTTCATGAATATCCCTTTCTCACACAGCATCCTCACAGAATGTGATCGCAGCGAGACTAACCCACGTTCCACAGGTGTGAACGGTGTTTGTTTCAAAATGCGTGATTTGACCTGAACAATCGTTGAGGTCGCAGACTGGGCGGGCAGAACGTCAACGAGGTAGAGGAGTCGCCGTGCACGCCATCCGTCTTCACGAGTTCGGGCCCGCCGAGAACCTGCGGTACGAGACCGTCGCGGATCCCGAACCCGGGGCCGGGCAGGTCCGGATCGCCGTCCGCGCGGCGGGAGTGCACCTGCTGGACACTTCGATTCGACAGGGCGTGGCGGGCGGCCCGCTGCCCTTGCCCGAGCTGCCCACGATTCCGGGCCGCGAGATCGCCGGGACCGTGGACCGGGTCGGGCCCGGTGTCGACGAAAGCTGGCTCGGGCGTTCGGTTGTCGCGCACATCGGGCAGGCGCCGGGCGGGTATGCCGAGCTCGTGGTCACCGAAGCCGAACGGCTGCACGCGATTCCGGACGGCCTCGACGCGGGTTCGGCGGTGGCGATGATCGGCACCGGCCGGACCACACTGGGCATTCTGAGTTTCGCGGAGGTGGGCCCGGAGACGGTGGCCCTGGTTCCGGCCGCGGCGGGCGGCATCGGCACCCTGCTGGTGCAGTATCTGGTCGCGGCGGGCGCGACCGTCATCGGGCTCGCGGGCGGTCCGGTGAAGACCGAGCAGGTGTACGAGAACGGCGCGGATCTCGCCCTGGACTATCTCGATCCGTCCTGGCCCGAGGCCGTGCGCGCCAAGTACGGGGAGCGGCCCGCGACCCTGCTGTTCGACGGGATCGGCGGAGACGTCGCGCGCACCGCGGTCGATCTGCTCGCCGACGGCGGGGTGCGCCTGGTGTTCGGCTGGTCCGGCGGGCAGGTCGACCTCGACGAGCAGGCCCTGGCCGCGCGCGGGATCACCTCGCAGGTGGTGCTCGGTCCGCCGCTGCTGCAGCGCGGGGGCGGCTTGCGCGCCTTGGAGACTCGCGCGCTGGCCGAGGCCGCGGCGGGCCGGTTGCGCCCGGCGGTGCGGTCCTTCCCGCTCGCCGAGGCGGCGGCCGCGCACCACGCCCTGCAGACCCGGGCGACCACCGGCAAAGTGGTGCTACTCCCCTGACCTGCGCCCGAGGCTGCGTTCCATGAACCGTTGCGCGGCCCCGCGGCGCAGATCCGTCCAGGCCTGCACCGGACCGGTCCACCAGGGCGAGATCTCGAGGGGCCGCGCGACCACGGCGTGACAGACCAGGTTGGCCGCCTCGTCGGCGGTCAGCCCGGGCACGCCGGAGAAGTCGGTGGGCGCGCTCATGCGGGTGTGCACCAGCGGCATGTACACCGAGGTGGTGGTGACGCCGTCGGCGGCGATCTCGGTGGCCACCGTCCGCAGCCAGATGTCGAACGCGCCCTTCGACGCGCCGTAAGCCGACCAGCGCGGCGCGGGCGGCATGCGCAGACCCCAGGTGGAGATGTTCACGATGTGCCCGCGGCCGCGTTCGCGCATACTGGGCAGCAGGGTCAGCAGCAGCCGCACCGGGCCCAGATAGTTGACGTCGATGGTGCGGGTGAAATCGTGGAAGCGGTCATAGGATTCGTCGATCGGGCGGCGGATCGAGTGGCCCGCGTTGTTGATCACCACATCCACCCGGCCGTGTTCGGCCAGCACCCGGCGGCCCAGCGCTTCGACGGCGTCGAATTCGGTGATGTCGGACTGGTAGACGTGCGCGATCCCGCCCGCGGCGGCGATCTCGGCGGCCACATCCTCGAGGTCCTCGCGCGACCGCGCGACCAGCAGGACCGTCGCGCCCGCCGCGGCCAGCTTCCGGGCCGCCGCCTTGCCGATGCCGTGCGAGGCCCCGGTCACCAGGATCACCGTGCCCGACACCGCCTCGCGCAGGGCTTTCTCACGCGGCCGGGAGGTCGGGTAGAAGATTCGGGTCGCCACGCGTTCGGCCAGCGGTCGGCCGTTCGGCCCGGCCGGCTGGTTCGGGGCGTCGTGCTCAGCCACGTCTCCGAGCCTAACCGCCGGACCGGTATGTGATCGCGAATGAGTGGAAATACCCTGGCCGCACTGCGGATTCCTGAACCAGGATGAGGACCACATCCCGGGGGAAGGAAACCGATGACGACTACTCGAGCGCCGGAGCGGCCGACGCCGGAGCAGGTGACGTTCTGGGGCTGGTGCGCCCGCGCGGTGGTGCTGGTGGTGTTCGTGCCGCCGCGACTGCTGTGGGAGGGGGTCACCCGCCTGCCGCGGCTCATCGCGGCGGCGTTCCGGTTGTTCACCGACCATCTCGCGCAACCGCTCGCGATCCTGTTCCGGGACTGGGTGTTCCGGCCGCTGCGCAATTTCGTGCGCAATTACCTGTGGCATCTGCTGATCCAGCAGTTGTTGTTCGGCATGGTGCTCACACCGATCGGCGCGTTCCTGCTGGCGTACTTCCTGCGCCCGATCCAGCGCGCCATCGAGGAATGGTTGTGGCGGCGGGTGCTGAAGCCCGGCATTCCGTGGCTGTTCCGCACGTTCGTGAGACCCATTGCCGAGGCCATTGTCTGGACCGTGGCGAATCTCTGGAAATGGCTTGTCGCGGTACCGCTCTCGTCGCTGTGGCGGTATGTGCTGAGCCCCGGTGGCCGCTGGCTGGTGACCGCCGTCATCGAGCCGCTGGTCGAATGGCTGATCGTGTGGCCCGCGAAGCAGCTGTGGCGCCGGCTGCTGCGGCCCCTCGCCTACGCGATCGTCGCGGTGATCGTGTTCGGCTGGCGGGTGGCCACCGCCGTCGTCGCGGTCACGGTGGTGACCCCCTGCCGATGGCTGCATCGCGCGGTCCTGCGACCGCTGTTCGCGGCCATCGCCCGGGCGTGGCGGGCCCTCGCCGATCCGGTGCGCCGGCTGTATCAGCGGGTGATCATGCCGTGGCGCGCCCGGATCACCGAGGTGTGGACCGGTCTGTTCGGCTAGTGCGCGGAACCGGCTTTCACCGCAGCGTCTTTCGCGGGCGTCCCGGTCTTGGCGAAGAACGCGACCGCGGCCATCGCGGCCAGCAGCACCGCGCCGGTGGTCGTGGCCACGTGCATGCCGGTCACGAACGACTCGCGCGCCGAATCGACCAGGGCGGTGTCGCCCCCGGCCTCGGCGACGGTCTCCCCCAGCGTGGATCCGAAGTCCCCGCCGGACCGGAACACCAGCGCGGCCAGAGAACCCAGCAGCGCCAGGCCCAGACCGTTGCCCAGTTCGAAGCTGGTCTCGGAGATGCCGACCGCCGATCCGGCGCGTTCGGGCGGCACCGAGGACACCGCCACCTCCGACACCAGGGTGAAGGCGATGCCGAAGCCCGCGCCCGCGACCACGGATCCGGCCACATACCAGCCGATTCCGCCGTTCACGCCGACCCCGAGCAGCATGAGGTTGCCGAGCGCGGCCATGCCGAGGGCGAGCACGAAGGTGGTCTTGGTGCCGAACACACGCCCGATCCGCGCACCGCTCATGGAGAACACGAACACCACGACCGCGCCGGGAACCCCGAGCAGTGCCGCGGCCAGCGGGTCGCGGCCGGTGACCGATTGCAGATACACGCTGGTCAGGTAGCTCATCCCGGCCAGGGCGAGCATGCCGACGGTGCTGGAGCCGATGGCCACCGAGAACAGTCCTCGACGGAACAGGCTCAGATCGAGGAGCGGTTCGTCGAGGTGGCGCTGCCGGCGGACGAACGCGGTCAGCAGCAGCGCGCCGACGATGCCGATGCCCACCGCGGGCAGGTCGAAGCCCTCGGCGGCCAGGCGCTTGATGGCGTACACGATCGGCAGGATGCCGCCGATCGACAGCAGCACGCTCACCCAGTCGAGGGGTCCGCGCGCGGCGGCGCGGTGCTCGGGGAGCAGCAGCGGCCCGAAGACCAGCAGCACCGCCAGGACCGGAGCGTTGATGAGGAACACCGAGCCCCACCAGAAGTGGTGCAGCAGGACGCCGCCGATGATCGGCCCGACCGCCGAGCCGCCCGCGAAGAACGCCGTCCACACGCCGATCGCGGTGGCGCGGGCGCGGTCCTCGGGGAACAGGGTGGAGATCAGCGCCAGCGAGGAGGGCAGCAGGGTCGCGCCGCCCAGACCCATCAGCGCCCGCGCCGCGATGAGCACGCCCGCGCTGGGGGCGAAAGCGGCCAGCGCCGAGGCGATTCCGAAGACGGTGGCCCCGGCCAGCAGGATATTGCGTCGCCCGATGCGGTCACCGAGATTGCCCATGGTGATGAGCAGGCCGGCGATCATGAAGCCGTAGATGTCGAGGATCCAGAGCTGTTGGGTGGCGGACGGATCCAGGCTCTGGGTCAGGGTGGGCATAGCCAGGTAGAGCACCGACATGTCCATCGAGACCAGCAGCACCGGGAGCAGCAGGACGGCCAGACCCGCCCAGGCACGGCGCGGCGTCTTCGCGCCGGGGCGCGCGAGGGTACTCGTCATGACCTATCCTTCGGGCTGCTCGGGGCCCACCGGGCCCTGTCCATGGAATGCGCCCGGGCGTACAACGTACGCTCGAGCGCGGGTACAGTGTACGCACACCCCGCGCCGGAAGGGAACAATTCGTCCGATGACCGAGGCCAAGCTCACCCGGGCCGCCATCGTCGACACCGCCATCGCCCTCGCCGACGAGTCCGGACTCGACGCGCTGTCCATGCGCCGCATCGCCGAGCGGATGAACGCCGGGGCCATGTCGCTCTACCGGCACGTCCCCAACAAGGACACCCTGCTCGCCGCCATGACCGACGAGGTCGCCCGCCGCAACCCCTACCCCCCGGCCGAGGGGCAGGACTGGACCTGGCGTGACCGGGTGCGCATTGCCGCCGAAGTGGATTGGCGGCTCTACCAGCAGCACCCCTGGGTGCTGTTCACCTTCGCGGTGCCGCGCTACAACTTCGGCGAGCACAGCCTCACGGTGCTGAGCTGGCTGGTGGAGGGCTTCGCCGAACTCGGCGTCGACGCCCGCGAGGCGACCCGCATGTCGCTGTCGGTGTGGAGCTATATCGCCGGGGTCGCCCTGCAGGAGGTCAGCGCCCGGCTGCTGCAGGGCCGTGACAGCAGCGCCGACGAGCGCTCCGGGCTCACCGCCCTGCTCGACGGTGACCCGCACTGGCCCACCCCGCCCTCGCTGGCGGGTCTCGTCGGCAGCGGTGACACCGCCCTGCTGGATCCGGAGCACCTGCTCGACACCGGGCTCACCGCACTCTGCGACGGCTTCGAGGCCCGCGCCGCGCTCTGACCCGACCGAGACCGTCGTCCGCCCGAAAACCGTTCGGTATCGGGCTCGTTCAACCCCCTCGCCGCAAGTACATTCCGGTCGGTACTCTTTGAGAGGTGCGAAAGGTGGGTGATCCGCACGGGTTCCGGACGCCGAGTCCCGGAACCGCGTGGTCACCGACGCGTCGATGAACTCCCAGCGGTCACGCCGGAGCTGGGTCCCTACCAACGATTCTCCTTTTCCGAGGTGAATGATGGCCAGGAAGTTCGAAGGACATATCGCCCTCGATATTCGTGATTCGGTCGCCGACTGGGGACCGTACGCGGAACCGACCGCCCCGCCGGGCGCGCCCAATGTGCTGTATCTGGTGTGGGACGACATCGGCATCGCCACCTGGGACTGCTACGGCGGCCTGGTCGACATGCCGAATATGAAGCGGATCGCCGACAGTGGCGTGCAGTTCACGCAATTCCACACCACCGCACTGTGTTCACCCACCCGCGCCTCCCTGCTGACCGGGCGAAACGCGTCATCGGTCGGCATGGCGACCATCGAGGAATTCAGTGACGGATTCCCGAGCATGTCGGGACGCATCCCCGCCGACACCGCCTTGTGCTCGGAGGTGCTCGGCGAACGCGGGTGGAACACCTACGCCGTCGGCAAATGGCATATGACGCCGTTGGAGGAGGAGAATCTCGCGGCATCGAAGCGGCACTGGCCGCTGGGGCGCGGATTCGAACGGTTCTACGGTTTCCTGGGCGGTGAGGCCGACCAGTGGTATCCGAATCTCGTCTACGACAATCACCCGATCGCGCAGCCGTATTCGCCGGAGGACGGCTATCACCTGTCGAAGGACCTGGCCGACAAGTCGATCGAGTTCATTCGCGACGCCAAGGTGATCGCCCCCGACAAACCGTGGTTCATGTACCTGT
The DNA here is from genome assembly GCF_042732555.1 of Nocardia sp. NPDC059764. Lineage (NCBI taxonomy): Bacteria > Bacillati > Actinomycetota > Actinomycetes > Mycobacteriales > Nocardiaceae > Nocardia > Nocardia sp. NPDC059764. The sequence goes on along the minus strand of NZ_JBHWHH010000181.1, from coordinate 4,851 downwards.
GCCCGGGGTGCGGGCACGCCCCGCACCATGTCGCCCAGGAGTGGGCGGACCGATACCGCGGCACGTTCGACATGGGCTACGAGAAGTACCGCGAGATCGTGCTCGACAACCAGAAGCGCATGGGCCTGATTCCGGAGAACACCGAGCTGTCGCCCATGAACCCGTACAGCGATGTCACCAGCGCCGACGGCAAGCCGTGGCCGGCGCAGGACACGGTACGCGCCTGGGATTCGCTGTCGGAGAACGAGAAACGGCTCTTCGCCCGCCAAGCGGAGGTGTTCGCCGGATTCCTGTCCTACACCGACGCCCAGATCGGCCGGGTGCTGGACTACCTCGAGGAGACCGGTCAGCTGGACAACACCATCATCGTGGCCTTCTCCGACAACGGCGCCAGCGGCGAGGGCGGTCCGAACGGCTCGGTCAACGAGATGAAGTTCTTCAACGGCTACATCGACACGATCGAGGACAGCCTGGCCAAGCTCGACGAGCTGGGTCTGCCGACCACCTACAACCACTACAGCATCGGGTGGGCGATGGCCTTCAACACCCCGTACAAGCTGTACAAGCGGTACGCCTCGCACGAGGGCGGCATCGCCGATCCCTGTCTGATGGCCTGGCCGGCGGGCATTCCGGCCCGCGGCGAGATCCGCCACCAGTACCTCAATGTCTGCGACGTCACCCCCACCGTCTACGAGCTGCTGGGCATCACGCCGCCGGACACGGTGAAGAACGTGCCGCAGCGCCCGCTCGAAGGGGTCAGCTTCCGGGCCTTGTTCGAGAACGCCGACGCCGATGTCGGCAAGCACACCCAGTTCTATTCGATGCTGGGCACGCGCGGCATCTGGCATCGCGGCTGGTTCGCCGACACCGTGCACGCGGCCTGCCCGTCCGGCTGGGGACACTTCGATCAGGACCGCTGGGAGCTGTTCCATATCGATCAGGACCGCAGCCAGATGCACGACCTGGCCGCGGAGCATCCCGAGAAGCTGGAGGAATTGAAGGCGCTGTGGTTCTCCGAGGCGGAGAAGTACAACGGGATGCCGCTCAATGATCTCGACATCGTCTCCGCGATGGTGCGCTTCCGGCCGACGTACGCCAGGGGCATGGACCGTGCCGTCTACTACCCGGACAGCGCGGAGGTCGGGCCGGGCGCGGCGCTCGAGATCCTGGGCCGCTCGTTCGCGCTGCTGGCCGAGACGACGATCGTCAGCCCGGACGCGGAGGGCGTGCTGTTCGCCCACGGCGGGCGGCTCGGCGGGCACGCCCTGTTCGTCCAGGACGGTCACCTCTGCTACGTCTACAACTTCCTCGGTGAGGAGGAGCAGGCCATCGTCTCCGACTGCCGGGTACCGCTCGGCGATCACATCCTCGGGGTGCGCTACGAACGGCACGGCACCCGGCCCGACCATTACACGCCCACGGGTGAGGCCGTCCTCTACATCGATGAGAATCCGGTGGGTTCACTCGATGACATGCGGATCCAGCCGACCGTGTTCTCCGGGGTCGGGGAGGGCGTCCGGGTCGGCCGGGACACCGGGCAGTCCGTGTCGGCCCGGTACCACGCGCCGTTCCCGTTCACCGGCGGAACCATGCACCAGGTCATCGAGGACGTGACCGGAAAGCCGTACCAGGATCTGGAAATGGCTGCGGCCGCCGCGTTCTCGCGCGACTGAGCCGCGCGCTCGGGGCGGTGTTCCCGTCGGGACTTTCCGCTGGTCGCCGCCCCGAGCGCAGCCGTGGTGGCACGCTGTGCACGATTGCCGATCGTGCACAGTCACGCGGTGTGCGAATACGCAGGGGCGGCAAGGAGTTACGGCTCGGTCAGCGCTCGATGTCGCCGTCGAGGTACACCCACTTCCCCTCGTCCCGGCGAAATCGGCTGTTCTCGTGCAGTTCTCCCGCCGCCCCGTGCACGCGGTAGTGGGCCCGGAATTCCACGGTCCCCTCGATGTGGAACGGTCCCCCGCCGGTCGCGCCGAGGATCTCGAGCCGATCCCAGCGCATGCCCGGATCGAAATCGACCTCGGCGGGCCGGGTTTCGGGGTCCCAGCTGCGCAGCAGGTACACCTCGTCCTGGACCGCGAAGGCGCTGAATCGCGACCGCATCAGTTGTTCGGCGGTGGTGGCGGCCCGTTCGCCGCGGTGCAGCCGCCCGCAGCAGTCGGCATAGGCGGCGGGCAGTCCGCACGGGCAGGACTCGGGCGCGGGACGGTTCTCGCGGCGCTTCGACATGGGCCTAAGCGTAGAAGCTGCGTCCTTCGGCCCCACCGGACACCGACCACACCTCCACGATCTGCCCGTTCTCGGCGCGCAGGATGTCGGTGCCGCTGAGTTCGCGCACGATCGTCCCGTCCGGTGCGGTGATCCTGGCGCCGTAGGGGCGGGCGATGATTCCGGTTCGGGTGTCGTCCATTTCGACGACCGGGGTGCCCTGGGTGGAGAACTCGAGGCCCGGCCGTTCGGCCCGGAAGGTGTCGATGGCGGCGGCGAAGGTCGCGCGGTCCTTCACGCTGTCGTAGGCGTCCGCGCCCGGCTGGGCGTAGCGCAGGGTGAAGGCGAGAGCCATGATCTCGTCGACCAACGCGAGGTCGCCGTTCCACATCTGGGTCCAGCGGTCGAACAGGTCGATGGCATAGTCGCGCATATCCACTCCAATAGTCTCATTGATACCGTATGACTGACGCCAAGGTATAGTCTCAGCGATACGGTGTCAAACGAGAGGGGATTCGGAATGGCCGAGCTAGGCCCGCAGGACCACATCGTGCTGGGGCTCATCGCCCGCCACGGACCACTGACCCCCTACGACATCAAGGCGCGGCTGGAGGAGAGCGTCGACAAGTTCTGGCCCATCCCCCACGCGCAGCTCTACCGCGTCCCCCCGCGCCTGGCCGATCAGGGCCTACTCCGCGAGGAGGCCGAGGAGTCCGGCCGCCGCCGGCGCATCTTCCACCTCACCGACGCCGGCCGGGCCGAATTGACCCGCTGGCTGGGCGATCCCACCTCACCCCAGCCCGAGACCCGCGACCCGGCGCAGCTGAAACTGTTCTTCGCCGACCTCGGCGAGCCCGGCGACGTGGTGGCATTGGCCCGCAATCAGGTTGCCGAGCACCGGCATTGGCTGGACATGTACCGGGCGCTCTACGACGAGATCGACGCCACCGACAGCGTCCGCGCCACCTCGCGGGCCCGCATCCTGCGCCTGGGCATCATGCACGAGCAGGCGTACGTGGACTATTGGGAGGAATTGGCCGCGAACCCCGATCCGCGGCAGTGACCGGTCAGTCGTCGTCGCCGACCACGACGGCGTAGGCGAAGCCGTCCCAGCCCTTGCCGCCGACGGTCTGCACCACGGTCCCGTCCAATCGCGGCTCGGCGGCGATGAATTCGATGACCTCCCGGCTGGCCCGCACCGCCGCGTCCCCCGAATCCGCGTCCGCGATCCCGCCGTTGCGCACCACATTGTCGACGACGATCACCGACCCGGGCCGGGTCAGCCGCAACGCCCACCGCACATAGTTGGTGTTGTTGACCTTGTCGGCGTCGATGAACACCAGATCGAACGGCTCGGGCCGCTCCGCCTCGAGCTCGGGCAGCGAGTCCAGCGCCGCGCCGACGCGAATCTCCACCCGATCCCCCACCCCGGCCCGATCGAGGTTCTCGCGCGCGACTTCCGCGTGCCTCGGCTCGAATTCGAGCGTCACCACCCGCCCGGACTTCCCCACGGCTCGCGCCAGCCACGTGGTGCTGTACCCGCCGAGCGTCCCGATCTCCAGCACCCGCCGCGCCCGCACCGACTTCCCGAGCAGATACAGGAACTTCCCCTGCGGCGGCGACACGTCGATGGCGGGCAACCCCGCCGCCGCGTTGGCCCGCAACGTCCCCGAATCCTCGTCCCCCACCAGGGTTTCGACGAGGTAGCGATCCACTCCGGCCCAGTCGGCAGTCGTCATACCTCGCAGTCTGCCAGGGGTTGCGGCACCCGCCCAGCATTGTGCTCACGCTGACAGTTTCACGCTCAGGACTTGACCGCGTCCGCGAGCCGCGGGAGTTGGCGCAGCGGATTGTGGTGTTCGATCTCCATGCGCTGGTCGGCGTCGAAGATCGCGGACAGTCCCGGCGCCGGGTCGTGGGATCCGGTCTGGGGCAGGGTGAGCGCGCTGAAGGGCCAGTCGGATCCGAAGACGATGTGGTCGCGGCCGGTGACCGCGAGCACGCTCGCCATGGCCGCGGCCGAGCCGCTCAGCGCGGTGTCGTAGTAGAAGCGCGAGATCTGGTTCTGCGTGTCGAGAATCGAGGGTTTCGGCAGGTCCTCGGGCATAGTCCATGAAGCCGATGGCCTGCTCGGGCGACCAGTCCGGGGTCGGGTAGCCGCCGATGGTGAGGTGCCCGTGCTCGAGCAGCGCGGCCCGGTAATCCGGCGGCAGGAAGTGCGCGTGCAGGTCGATGCGGTAGGTCCCGGCCGGTGCGGGCTGCTGGGCGCGCGCCGGGGTGCCGAGACCTGCGGTCAGGGCCGCGGCGGCGAGTCCGGCCAGGCCGCCGCCGAGTGCGGCTCGCCGGGCGAGGTCGGGTCCGAATGCGGGTCGAGAGTTCGTCACGGGGTTCGCCTTTCGATCATGATCGAAATCGCTTCTGATATTTTCGTCAGATACGATTCGGGTAACAGTGCTGAGAGGAACGAGGGAGCGCATGACCGCAGCACCGGAGGGGCGGACCCGCACCGATCGGCGGCGTGAACGCACCCGCGCCGCGCTCCTGGGCGCGGCGCAGAAATTCCTGTCGGAGGGGCGTTCCGCCGTGAGTATCCAGGAGATCACCGAGGCCGCCGATGTGGGATTCGGCTCGTTCTACAAC
>NZ_JBHWHH010000180.1:0-14752 GCF_042732555.1 Nocardia sp. NPDC059764 | reverse complement strand
GCCACGAGCCCCGGCCCGCTGCGCGGTACGGCCGCCGACGCGTCTCCCCGATCGGAGGATTCGGCGGCCGGCCACCTACTGGAACCGCTGGCCGACGACGCCGTCCTGGATCTGTCGACCGACGTCGCGGGCAAGGACGTCGAGGACACCCTCACCCGCCTGGACGCCGAACTGGTGGGCCTGGCCAATGTCAAACGCCGGGTCCGCGAGATCGCGGCCCTGCTGCTCATCGATCGCGCCCGCCAGCGCTTCGGCCTGCAGGCCACCCGCCCGACCATGCACATGAGCTTCACCGGCGGCCCCGGCACCGGCAAGACCACCGTGGCACTGCGCATGGCCGAGATGCTGCACGCCCTCGGCTACATCCGGAAGCCCAAGGTGCACACCGTCACCCGCGACGACCTGGTCGGCCAGTTCATCGGCCACACCGCGCCCAAGACCAAGGAGGCGCTCGCGAAGGCGGCCGGGGGAGTGCTGTTCATCGACGAGGCCTACTACCTGTTCCGCCCCGAGAACGAGCGCGACTACGGGCAGGAGGTCATCGAGATCCTGCTGCAGGAGATGGAGAACGAGCGCACCAGCCTGGTGGTCATCTTCGCCGGCTATCCGGACCGGATGGACACCTTCTTCTCGGCCAACCCCGGCCTGTCCTCGCGGGTGGCCCACCACATCGAATTCCCCGACTACACCCACGAGGAGCTGCTGGCCATCGCCGAGCTCATGGTGCGCCAGGAGAACTTCCGCTTCGATCCCGAAGCCGCGCAAGCCTTCTCGCGCTACCTGGAGCTGCGCATGACCCGCCCCCGCTTCGCCAATGCCCGCAGCGTGCGCAATGCCCTCGACCGCTGCCGGCTGCGGCAGGCCAAACGCCTGGTCGAACTGCATCGGCCGGTCGGCCGCACCGATCTGATCACCCTGACCGACAGCGACGTCCTCGGCAGCAGTGTGTTCACGGACGCCCTCGCCGACGAGGGGGCATCTCCATGAGGGAATGAGAGGGATTGTGCCCGAAGGATTGAAGACCCTGACCCGGTACACCATCGAGCAGGAGCACAAGCATCCCGGCTCCTCCGGGGAGTTCTCGGCGCTGCTCAACGTGCTCGCCACCGCCACCAAGATCATCGCGAATCAAGTGACCCGGGGAGCGATCGTCGGCTCCCTGGGCGCCTCCGATGCCGACAACCTGCCGGTCACGGTGCACCGCAAGATGGATGCCATCGCCAACGACATCATGGTGTCGGAAAGCCAGTGGACCGGACCGCTGGCCGCCCTGGTGTCGGAACAGATGCGCGAATGCCATCAGGTGCCCACCGAGATCCGGCGCGGCAAGTACCTGCTCGCCTTCGATCCGCTCGACGGGTCGAGCAATATCGACGTGAACCTGCCGGTCGGCACGATCTTCAGCGTGCTGCGCGCGCCCGAGGACGGGCGTGCACCGGCCGGGCACGACTTCCTGCAACCCGGCGTGCAGCAGGTCTGCGCGGGCTTCACGCTGTACGGGCCCGCGACCATGCTGGTCCTCACCACCGGCAATGGCGTGGACGGGTTCACCCTCGACCGCGAGGTGGGCGCGTTCGTGCTCACCCACCCGCGCATGCGCATCCCCGACGACACCTCCGGATTCGCGATCAACGCCGCCAACGAGCGGTTCTGGGAGCGCCCGGTCCGCCGCTACGTCCACGAATGCCTCGAAGGCGTGGACGGGCCGCGCGGGCGCGACTTCAATATGCGCTGGGTCGCCTCGCTGGTGGCCGACACCTTCCACATCCTCACCCGCGGCGGGCTCTACATGTATCCGCGCGACACCCGCAATCCCGAACGGCCGGGCCGGGTCTCGCTGCTGTACGGGGCCAATCCGATCGCCTTCGTGGTCGAGCAGGCCGGGGGAGCCGCCTCCACCGGGCACGAACGCGTCCTGGACGTGCGGCCCGAGGAACTGCATCAGCGGGTGCCGTTCATCTTCGGCTCCCGCAACGAGGTCGAGCGGATCGAGCGCTATCACCGCGAACCGGAGGAGGGGCCCAGCTTCGACGCCTCGCTCTTCGGTTCCCGCTCACTGTTCCGCGCGGCCCGTCATTGAACGGCCGGGCGCGCGAAACCTGCTGTCCGGCAATCGAGGAGGTGCCATGTCGGTCAAACATCCCGTGGTCGCGATCACCGGGTCGTCCGGCGCGGGGACGACCAGCGTCACGCGAACCTTCCAGGAGATATTCCGACGCGAGGGAATCAACGCGGCCATCGTGGAAGGGGATTCGTTCCATCGCTACGACCGCAACGAGATGAAACTGGCCATGGCCGAGGCCGAACAGCAGCGCAATCTCACGTTCTCGCATTTCGGGCCGGAAGCGAATCTGCTCCCCGAACTCGAGACGCTGTTCCGCGACTACGGGGACACCGGCGTCGGGGCGGTGCGCCGCTACCTGCACGACGACGAGGAGGCCAAACCCTACGGACAGCCCGCGGGCACCTTCACCCCGTGGGTGGAACTGCCGCCCGGCAGCGACCTGCTGTTCTACGAGGGCCTGCACGGGGCCGCGGTCGGCGAGGACGTCGACGTCGGGCAGTACACCGACCTACTGGTTGGCGTGGTGCCGATCATCAATCTGGAGTGGATTCAGAAGGTGCACCGCGACAAGACCGAACGCGGCTACTCCAGCGAGGCCATCATCGACACCATTCTGCGACGCATGCCCGACTACGTGAAACACATCTGCCCGCAGTTCTCGCGGACCTATGTGAACTTCCAGCGGGTGCCGACCGTCGACACCTCGAATCCCTTCACCGCCCGGACCATTCCGACCGCGGACGAGAGTTTCGTGGTGATCCGCTTCGCCGACCCGAAGGTGATCGACTTCCCGTATCTGCTGTCCATGCTGCACGACTCGTTCATGTCGCGGCCCAACAGCATCGTGGTGCCGGGCGGGAAGATGGATCTGGCCATGCAGCTCATCTTCACGCCGCTGATCCTGCGGCTCATGGACAAGCGACCCAAGCGCCCGCTGCGCTGAAACGGTGTACCCGGCAACGAGAATGGCGGCCACCCCGAATCCGGGGCGACCGCCATTCTCGCTGTCGAAGGGTTATAGGTTGGCCGCGACGCGCTTGGCCGCGCTCTTGACCTGGAGCGCCGAGATCACCTCGAAGATGCCGATCACGATCAGCCAGCAGCCGACCACGACGACCAGGGTGGTGATGGAGCGGAACGGCTCCACGATCAGCAGACCGCCACCGACGATCAGCAGGATGCCGAACAGGATCTGCCAGCCCCGGCCCGGAAGCGCGGAGTCCGACATCGCGGCCACCAGTACCGCGGTGCCGCGGAAGATCCAGGTGATACCGATCCACAACGCGAGCAGGCCGATCGCCTGGAACTCGTTGCGGAAGCAGAAGAAGCCCAGGATGAACGACAGGATGGCGGTGATGAACGACAGCACCCGCATCCAGGCGCTGACATGCAGACCGAATGCCGCGATCAGCTGGAAGACGCCGGACACGAGCAGGTAGATACCGAACAGGACACCCGCGACCACCAGGGTCGGTCCGGGCCACACCAGGATCAGGATGCCCAGCACCACCGAGAGAATGCCGGTGACCAGGATCGACTGCCACGCGCTGCGGGCCAGTGTTTGAACCGGCCCCTCGAAAACTCCCTCTTTGCTGGTTGTCATGTTTTGCAGAATATGACCAGTTCGCCGCATTTGCGGTCAATTAGCCATGTGTTGTGTTGCTGTGACCTGCCCGTGTCGCGCGGTTCAGCTCTCGTCCATGACCCGGCGGACCGTGCGGCGCACCCAGCGGACGTCGGCTCGCCAGGTGTAGGAGGCCACCAGCAGCGACCCCACGACGGCGGCGTTGAGCATGTAGGCGCCGTCCACGACCACCGCGACCAGGCCGCCGATGAGCGCACCCAGGCTGAACGAAAAGTATTGCGTCGCATAGCCGAGCCAGTCGCGGACGGTGCCGCCGCCGAAGGCGTGCCGCTCGACGCCCTGCGCGAGTTTCACCAACGTGCCGGTGATGTAGCTGACCGGGATCGACACCTCGCCGTTCTTCACGAACGAGGTGTTCAGCGCGCCCATGCCGAAGGCGACGAAGAGAATGGGGGCCAGGCCGATGCCGCGCTCGTCGAGGATGTTGTCGACGATGGCCGCGCCCGCCAGCGCGACGGTGGTGAGCATGGTCGCGCCGTGCGGATGGTTGGTCCACCAGTAGCGGCGACAGATCGAGGCGATGAAGACGCCGGCCAGGAAGCACACGATGATCGAGGCCGCACCCACGGCCAGGGTGTGATCGCCGGCGAAGTTGCCGAGGATGGCGCGTTCGGTATTGCCGGTCATGAAGGTGACGAAGTAGCCCTCGGAATGGGCGTACGCGGCCGCGCCGATGAATCCGGCCAGCACCGACAGCACGGCGGACAGCCGCATCTCGAGGTCCCAGAAGGGGGCGGTGGTCGGATTACTGGTCGCGGTCACAGCAACAGGTTAGCAATCGAAAATACGGCGGCCGGGAGGCTGAAATCCGGCTGCTGACGGCGCGGCCGGTCGTGCGGTACAGTGCATATGTTAACCGGAATTCACACCCGGATCGTCCACTTGGGAACAGGGAGAAGTCATGACTTCCGCCGTCATCGTCGACGCCATTCGCACCCCATCCGGCAAGGGGAAAGCCGGTGGCGGCCTGTCGGAAGTCCATCCGGCCACCCTGCTCGCGGGAGTGCTGGGCAGCCTGATCGAGCGCACCGGAATCGACCCGGCACTCGTCGACGATGTGATCGGCGGTTGCGTCACCCAGAGCGGTGAGCAGGCCTTCAATATCTCCCGCACCGCGGTGCTCGCGGCCGGCTTCCCCGAAGCGGTGCCCGCCACTACGGTGGACCGGCAGTGCGGATCCTCACAGCAGGCCGCCCATTTCGCCGCCCAGGGCGTCATCGCCGGGGCGTACGACATCGCCATCGCATGCGGCGTGGAGTCCATGTCGCGGGTGCCGATGTTCTCCAATGCCCAGGGCCGGGACGCCAACCGCGGCCCGATCGCGCACCGCTACCCGAACGGCCTGGTGCAGCAGGGCATCTCGGCCGAGGTACTGGCAGCGCGCTGGAAGCTGGACCGGACCGCCCTCGACGAGTTCGCCGCGCGCTCGCACCGATCGGCCGCCGCCACCGCCGCGGCCGGCGGCTTCGACAACGAACTGGTGCCCGCGGGCACGATCAGCGCCGACGAGACCATTCGCGCCGGCACCACCGTCGAGGGCCTGGCCGGGCTGCAGCCCGCCTTCGTGGACGCCGAGTTCAAGGCCCGTTTCCCGGAGATCGAATGGTCGATCACCCCGGGCAACTCCTCGCCGCTGACCGACGGCGCCTCCGCCGCGCTCATCATGAGCGAGGAGAAGGCCGTCCAGCTCGGTCTGACGCCGCGCGCCCGCTTCCACTCCTTCGCCGTCACCGGCGACGACCCGCTGCTCATGCTCACCGCCGTCATACCCGCCACCCGCAAGGTGCTGGCGCGCGCCGGGCTGTCCATCGACGACATCGACGTCTTTGAGGTGAACGAGGCCTTCGCGCCGGTGCCGCTGGTGTGGGCGCAGGAGCTCGGCGCCGACCCGGCCAAGCTCAACCCGCGCGGCGGCGCGATCGCCCTGGGCCACCCGCTCGGCGCGTCCGGCGGCCGCATCCTGGCCACCATGCTCAACCACCTCGAGCAGACCGGCGGTCGCTACGGCCTGATGACCATGTGCGAGGCCGGCGGCCTGGCCAACGCCACCATCATCGAACGCCTCTGAAAAGGCTCTCCTGACACGGGAACCCGTGTGGGACGCCCGCACCCGTGAGATCGCGGATCGCGTCGGTCGACGGTCTTATGCTGTGGCCGATTGCGTGATCGAGCGGGTGCGGGAGGCGTGGTGCGGGTTTCGTGGGATCAGGTGTTCGCCTGGCGGGTGCGGCGGCAGTTCGTGGATCGGCGGACCAAGGCGGACGCGGTAGCCGTGGCCGAACGGCTGTGCGGGGTACAGGCGCAGGTCACCTCGGCCGCGGAAACGGCTGTGGCGCTGCGGCGTTCCACGGGGAAGCCCGGCGCGGTCGTCGACGCGCTGGGGGAGGGGACGCTGCTCAAGACCTGGGCCATGCGCGGGACGCTGCACGCCATGACCCCGGAGCAGGGCGCGGCCGCGCTCTCGCTCATGGCTTCGGCGCGGACCTGGGAGAAACCGGCGTGGACCAAGGCTTCCGGGGCGACGCCCGAGGACGTGACCGCGCTGGTGAAAGCGGTCGGCGGGATTCTCGACGGGCAGGTGCTCACGCGGGACGAGCTGGTGTCGGCCCTGATCGCCGAACCGCGCTTCCAGCCGCTGGAGCAGCACCTGCGTTCAGGGTGGGGGTCGATGCTCAAGCCGCTGGCCTGGCAGGGGGCGCTCTGCTACGGCCCGGCGCGCGGCACCTCGGTCACCTTCACCAATCCCGCGCACGTCGTTCCCGGATGGGCCGGGATTCCGGAACCCGATGACGCCGCGCCCACGGTCATCCGCGCCTACCTCGGCGCGTACGGCCCGGCGTCGCCGGAGATCTTCAATACCTGGCTGACCCGGGGATTCCTCAGCAAAACGACTGTGCGCCGCTGGTTCTCGGCACTGGGGAACGAGCTGACGGAGATCGAGGTCGAGGGCCGCCGCGGGTACTTCCCGACCGAACACCTCGACGAGCTGGCGAAGACTAAGCCAACTGCCGCGGTTCATCTGCTCGGTCAGTTCGACCAGTACGTGCTGGGACCCGGCACCGGCGACACCGTGCTGCTGCCGGGCGACCATCGCGCCAAGGTCAGCCGGACCGCGGGCTGGATCTCGCCGCTGGTGCTGATCGGCGGCCGGATCGGCGGCACGTGGGAGGTCGAGGACAGCACGCTGGTCGTGTCCATGTTCGACGACGCGCCGGCGCCGACCGCCGAGATCACCGCTCAGCTGCCGACGGTGGCCAAGGCCACCGGGCAGCAGATCACGGACGTCCGGCCCGCCTGACTCCGGTGTCGGTGTCGGTGTCGTTCAGTTCGATTCGACGACCGGGTCGACCCACACCCACCACCCGGTGTCGGCGGTGGTGACGGTGATCGCGCGACCGTCCACCTCGACCTCGGCGGCGCCGGGGCGGTCGGCGCGGCCGTAGGCCCATCGCACGCCGCTCATGTTCGAGCCGTAGCCGAGCACGTAGACCGAGCCGCGACTGCCCACGGCGATGAATTCGCCCGCGCCGACGCTCATCCCGGCCCGCCATTCGCCGTCGTCGAGGATCAGCTCGTCGAGGTCGATCTCGGAGCCGTCGCCATTGGTGTCGACGAGCGCGAACGCGAACGCGCCATTGCTCGCCAGCGCCAGCACACGCGAATGTCGCGGATGCCAGCCGCCGACCGACAGAACGGTCTCCGGGCTCGGCCGGGTGGATTCACTCAGTTCAGCGGGACGCACCGCCACCACCTTTCTTCCGCTGTCACGGGAACCAGCTGAGGAACCAGAACACCGCGGTGCAGGCGAGGGCCGCCTGCGCGAGGTACCTGGTCGAATTGTCCGGGTGGCCTGGATTCAGATCAAGCTGCCCCCACTGGCGAGCACCAAGCCCGCCGAGAAGGTCAGGGCGACCAGGAATCTCCGGGTCCACCGTGTCCGGCGCAGGTCGGACATGTCGAGATCCCCCCGAATCCGTTGTGCGCGATCCACTTCGATCGCCGCCCCTCGGAGTCTAGGGCACGCACCGTTCCGCGGCCCGGAGGGTTTTCCCCGCGCGGCTCCCATCGGGCGACCGTCAGCGGCCCGGGAGCAATGCCGGATCGTGTGCGCCCGGGCCGAGTTGGAGACGCAGATCCCGGGAGGCGAGGTGCTCGCCGCATTCCGAGCACACCGGCCGCACGGTGGTGACATGCCCGCACTCCTTGTGGACGGCCTCGATGGGCGGGCCGTCGGGGGCGGCCCATTCATCGCCCCACTGCCGCATGGCAGCCAGGATCGTCCACAGCGAGCGGCCCTTGTCGGTCAGCACGTAGTCGTAGCGGACCGGATTGTCCTGGTAGGGCGTCTTTTCCAGGACCCCCTGCTCGACCAGGTGTTCCAGGCGCTGGGTGAGCACATTGCGGGCGATGCCGAGGCGGGAGCGGAAGTCGTCGAAGCGGGTCACCCCGAACAGGGCGTCCCGCACGATCAGCAGCGTCCACCACTCGCCGACCACCTCCAGGCATTGGGCGATGGAGCAGTTCATGTCCTCGAAGCTGGTTCGCCGCATGATTCCAGCATAGTCGGTTGCTTCAACGAACTCACTGCCCTATGGTCCGTCCTATGAAGCAACTCACTAGGACCGTCCGCGAGGCACAGGGGGAGACCCGATGAATACGGCTGTTGTGCAGGAAGATCGGCGGGCGACCGATCCACGGATGGTGCTCGGCATCGTCGCGGTGGCGGTGCTGCTGTCGAGCCTGGACCTGTTCATCGTCAATGTGGCGTTGCCCCGGATCGCGGAGGACTTCTCCGGCGCGCGGATCTCGGGCCTGTCCTGGGTGCTGAACGCGTACGCCATCGTCTACGCGGCGCTGCTGGTGCCGGCCGGGCGGCTCGGAGACCGGAACGGGCACAAGACCGCCTTCCTGACCGGGCTCGGCGTCTTCATACTCGGGTCCGCCCTGTGCGCGGTCGCCCCGAACAGCGCGGCGCTGATCGCCTTCCGGGTGGTGCAGGCGGCTGGCGCGGCACTGCTCACCCCGTCCTCGCTCGGTCTGCTGCTGGCCGCGACACCGGCGGAGAAGCGGGCGACCGCGGTGCGGCTATGGGTCGCGTTCGGCGGCCTCGGCGCGGCGCTGGGACCGGTGGCGGGTGGCCTGCTCGTCGAACTGCACTGGCGCTGGGTGTTTCTGGTGAACGTGCCGCTGGGGATCATCGCGCTGGTTGTCGGCATTCGGCTGCTGCCGCGGCCCGCGGGCACCGGCGGACCGCTGCCGGACGGGGTGGGCGCGCTCGCGCTGATCGCCTCGGTGGCCTCGCTGATCCTCGCCGTGGTGAAGGGCGAGGACTGGGGCTGGGCCTCGGCCGGCGTGCTCGGTGCGGTCGCGGCGGCGGTCGCGTTCGCGGCGGTCTTCGTGGTCTCCTCGCACCGCCACCACAGCCCCGTCGTCGATCCGGGCCTGCTGCGAGTCCCGAATTTCGCTGTCGTACTCGGCAATTCCCTGCTGTTCAACTTCGCGTTCGCGGGCATGCTGCTCTCCGCGGTGCTGTGGATGCAGAACGTCTGGGGCTGGTCCGCACTGAAGACAGGCCTGGGCATCGCACCCGGCCCCCTGGTCGTGCCAGTGGTGGCGATCGCGGCGGGCCCCTTCATAGCCCGCGTGGGCGTCGGCCGAGTGCTCGCCCTCGGCGGACTGGCCTTCGCGGCCGGGATCGTCTGGTGGGCTCAGGCCATCGCCCTGCACGCGAACTACGCGACCGGACTCCTCGCCGGCATGCTGCTGACCGGGCTCGGCGTCGGTCTCACCCTCCCGACCGGCACCGCCGCCGGCACCTCGGGCCTCCCACCCCAGCAATTCGCGACGGGCTCCGCGGTGCTGACCATGGCCCGGCAGATCGGAATGGCTGTGGGCGTCGCGGTTCTGGTGGCAGTGCTGGGTTCCCCGCTCGGCGGACCGGCGACCCTGGACGCCTTCCGGCACGGCTGGTACGTGATCGCTGCCGCCTCCGTGGTGGCGGGCGTGCTGGGTCTGGCCGTGCGAATGCCCAGGCCCGCGGTCGGCTAGACCCGAACCCCGGTCTCCTCGAGTAGAGCGAGGATCTCGGCGGTGCTTCCTGTCTCGCCGAGCTTCGGGAAGATCCGTTCGATGCTGTTGCGATGGGCGTCCATGTCCAGATCGGCCATGGCGTCCGTCGCGAGCGTCACGTGGTAGCCGTGCTCGTAGGTGGCTCGGGCCGTCGACTCCACACCGACGCTGGTGGTCAGCCCCGCCAGCACGACCTGAGTGACGTCACGGCGACGCAGGTGCTGGTCGAGGTCGGTTCCGTGGAATGCGCCCCACGCCCGCTTGGTCACCACAATGTCGCCGGGGTGACCGGTCAGCTCATCGATGATCGCGTCCCAGCCCTCAGGCAGGGCGCCGGGCTGCGGCGGAATTTCGTTGCGCCCCGGTGGCGTATCGGATCCGTCCGCGCGCGCCGTGACCCGCACCAGGACGATCGGGGCGTGGTGTTCACGAAATGCCCGGGCCAATTCGACTGTGCGAGCGACCACCTCGGGGCCGGAGTGCGGGACCACGGGAGCAGCGACCAGTGCCTGCTGCACATCGATGATGACCAATGCGGTCGAAACATCCAGAGCGGTGACCGTCATGAGGAAGCGCCTTTCTGCGACACGGCATGGGAAGGAGCCGCGGCCGGGTCGGCCGGGGTGATGGGTTCGGGGCGGCGAGGGAGTAGGAGCGGGCTGGCCAGAATCAGCAAGCCCGCGGCGGCGATGGCCGTGCGCGGCGTGGTCAGGCTCGCGAGCAATCCGCCCAGGGCGCTGAGCACCGCGATGGCCGCGCCACTGCTGATCGACCACGCCGAAAGTGTTCGGGCGACACGGTCTTTCGGTGTGTGTTCCAGCCGGTATGTGGCCAGCACCGGGTTGTACAGGCTCATGCTGATGATGATCGCGAGCTCGACAGCGATAACGGTCGTGAGGCCGAGGACGCCGGGCTGGACGAAGACGAGGCCGATCAGCCAGATCGCGCGCAGGGTGCCGACGGTGCGGAGCACCCGGAGTCGGCCGTAGCGGGCCACCACGCGGCCCGCCAGGCGCGAGCCGATCAGGCCGCCGAGGCAGGGGGCGGCGAAGGCGAGGCCGTATTGCCAAGGGCTGAAGCCGAGGTCACGGAGCAACAGGACGGCCAGCAGTGGCTCGGTAGCCATGATCAGACCGCTGACGAGCAACTGGTTGAGGTAGAGGGCCCGCAGGCCGGGGTGGTTCAGCAGGTGGCGCCAGCCTTCGAGCAGGTCGGCGGTTCGGAGGGGGCTCGCGGTGTTGCGCTGGGGGCGTTGCTCGTTGTCGCGAATCGCTGTGACGCACAGCGCCGAGAGCAGGTAGCTCACGGCGTCGGCGACGACGGTGACGACCGGTCCGAACAATCCGATCGCCGCGCCGCCCAGCGGTGGACCGACCGCGATGGAACTCCAATTGGTCGACTCGAAGCGCGCATTCGCGACGAGCAGGTCGCCCGGGACGACGAGGCCCTTCAGATACGCGCCACTCGCCGCGCCGAAGGCGATCTTGGCCGAGGCGACCACCGCCGAGACGATGATCAACTGGATGAACCCGAGATGTCCCAGGGCGTAGGCGATCGGAATGGTCACCATGACCGCGAATCGCATCAGGTCCATCGCGATCATCACCGGGCGCTTGCGCTGGAACTCGACCCACGGGCCGAGCGGCAGGGCGATCAGCGCGCCCACTGCGGGCCCGACCGCCGCCAGCACGGACACCTGAATCGGGCTGGCGTGCAACACCGTGACGGCGATCAGTGGAAGGGCGCCGAACCCGAGCCCGGAGCCGTAGGCGCTCACCGCGTAGGACGCCCACAGCCATCCGAACTCGCGGCCCAGTTCTCGTCTGGCCATCACGCTTCCGCACCTCCTGAACAACCCGCTGTTGACAGGGGTGATCCAAGCAAGACAGGGAAAGCGAGATCAAACAACCGATCCGTCGGCGAGCCACAACCAATCGTTGTGGGGGTACGGTGTGCCGATGGACCTGACCAGCGTGCGCACTTTCGTCGTGGCCGCCGACGCAGGCCAGTTCCAGGAAGCCGCCCACGAGTTGTCGATCACCCAGCAGGCGGTCTCCAAACGCATTGCGGCGCTGGAGAAGTACCTGGATGTGCGCTTGTTCCACCGGACCGCGCGCGGCAGCGAGCTGACCATCGACGGGCAGGCTTTCCTGCCGCACGCTCGGGAACTGCTGCGGGTCGCCGACCGCGCCGATGCCTCGGTGCGTCCTGGTCGGCGCGCGCTGCGCGTTGATGTGGTAAATCGACGCATCGTCATGGCGACACTGCTGCAGGACTTCCACCACGCACACCCCGATATCGCGCTCGACATCGTCACCCTCGAGGGCGATGCCGAAGCCGCGATCGCGGCAGTCGAGG
Source organism: Nocardia sp. NPDC059764 (assembly GCF_042732555.1). Lineage (NCBI taxonomy): Bacteria > Bacillati > Actinomycetota > Actinomycetes > Mycobacteriales > Nocardiaceae > Nocardia > Nocardia sp. NPDC059764. The sequence continues at coordinate 2,615 of NZ_JBHWHH010000180.1, read as the reverse complement.
CGGGCACGATCGACGCCACCTTCCATGCCGTCCCGGCGCGACAGCAGCTGCCCCCGGCGATCAGCAGGGCACGCGTGATCGACGAGCCGCACGAACTGCTCATCGGCCCCCGCCATCGGTTCGCCGACGCTCGCGCGGTGACGCCCACGCAACTGGCGGGACATCGCATCTGGATGCCCGGTCTCCCCACCCACGGTGAGGTCGCCGACTATTTCGCCGAACTCACCGAAACGTTCGGGTTCACAATCGACCGGCTCGGCCCGGTCTTCTCGAAAGAGGCTCTACTGGAGGAGATCGCCGACTCATCGGACCTTGCGACGCTGGTCGGCGAAGGCACCCGGTACCTGTGGCCCGACCGTTTCGACCTGCGACGCATCCCCGTGCGCCGCCCCTCGCTGATCTACCCGCTGTCCATCATCTGGCGTAGTGACAATCCGCATCCCGCCCTCGGCAAACTCCGCGACCATCTCGAGCCCCGTCGGACGGTCACGCCCGACCACGAGATCTGGCTCCCGACATGGGCCTAACGCATCCCGCTACCAGCGGCGCGGAAGCCCGCAACCGACGTCGCGGTTCGCCCTGATCGTTGTCAGCCAGTCGCATCGGCGTATCGCTGTGCACCTCCCGGCAGGGCCTGTCCGGGTCGATGGTGTACTCGAGTGCGGATCTGAGCCGGTGCACGACCCGATCGTGCCCGGGCTCTGCGCCCTGCACTCGAGCATCACGCCGTCGTGGATCTCACCGAAAGCATCGGCGGGGCCCGGCGAGAAACTCCTCGACCGTCACGAGTCGAGGCGGCTCCTGGCCCGGCTTTGACATGGCGGCAGCCTACCCCCGCCGACGACGCATACCTGGGCGTCGGCGCCGCGCGCGCTATGGTGCGCGAATGCGGACGGAGCGGGAGCAGCGGCTGATCGACACGGTGGCGTGGGTGCGGATCGAGGGCGGGAGGATTCTGTGCGCGCGGCCGAGCGGCAAGGACGTCTTCTATATCCCGGGCGGTAAACGCGAAGGGGACGAGACCGATCTGCAGACGCTCGTGCGCGAGATACGCGAGGAGCTGACCGTCGAGATCACTCCGGAGACAGTCGCTCACGTGGGCACCTACGAGGCTTTGATTCCTGACGCCGTCGTGCGCATGGCTTGCTATACGGCCGAATACTCCGGCGATATCGCGGTCAGCAGTGAGATCGAGGAGATCGCCTGGTTCAGCTACACCGACCGGCCGCACGTGCCGCCCGTGGACCAGCTCCTATTCGATGATCTGCATGCCGACAGGCTGCTCGCGCGCGGCTGACCACTCCTGGCAACTAGAACATGTTGTTGACAGTTGCCCGTGGGTAGGCATCGCGAGACTGGTCCGAATGTAGAACATGTTCTAGTGTGGTGGGCACAACATTTCCAGTGTCGGAAAGTTCAGAGGAGCCCACCACACCATGCGTACCGAGATCTGTGATCGCCTCGGCATCGACGTGCCCATCTTCGCCTTCACCCACTGCCGGGACGTGGCCGCCGCGGTCAGCAACGCGGGCGGTCTCGGCGTGCTCGGCGCGGTCGGGTTCACCGCCGAGCAGCTCGAGGTCGAGCTGCAGTGGCTGGACGAGCACGTGCAGGGCGTCTACGGCGTCGACCTGGTCATCCCGTCCAAGTACGAGGGCAAGGGCGTCGAGGGCCTGAGCCCCGAGGAGCTGGAAGCCCAGCTGGCCAAGCTGGTTCCGCAGGGCCACCGCGACTTCGCGGAGAAGATCCTCAACGACCACGGCGTGCCGCACCTGCCGCCGGAGGAGAAGCACAACCAGCTGCTGGGCTGGACCGCCACCACGGTCGCCCCGCAGATCGAGGTCATCCTCAACCACCCCAAGGCCAAGCTGGTCGCCAACGCGCTGGGCACCCCGCCCGACGACGTGATCAAGCAGATCCAGGACTCCGGCCGCCTGATCGGCGCGCTGTGCGGTTCGGTCAAGCACGCCATGAACCACAAGAACGCCGGACTGGACTTCGTGGTCATGCAGGGCACCGAGGGCGGCGGCCACTGCGGCGAGATCTCCTCGGTGGTGCTGTGGCCGCAGGTCATCGACGCGATCGGCGACATGCCCGCGCTCGCGGCCGGCGGTATCGGCGACGGCCGACAGGTCGCGGCGGCCCTGGCCATGGGCGCCGCGGGCGCGTGGACCGGCTCGCTGTGGCTGACCGTCGAGGAGGCCAATGTGCCGCCCGCGCAGATGCAGACCTATATCGACGCCACCAGCTCCGACACCGTGCGTTCGCGCTCGTGGACCGGCAAGCCGTGCCGCATGCTCAAGAACGACTGGACCGAGGCCTGGGAGGCCGAGGACACCCCGAACCCGCTCGGCATGCCGCTGCAGATGATGGTCGCCCTCGACGGCGTCAAGCGCGGCCACCGCTACCCCGAGCAGGCCAAGGACGTGAACTTCAACCCGGTCGGCCAGGTCGTCGGCATGATGAACAAGATGGAGCGTTCCGCGGACGTGGTGCAGCGCCTCATCAGCGAGTACCTCGAGGCGTGCGAGCGGCTGAACAAGCTGAACAACGCCTGATCCACACCGCCTGATTCTCAGGACAATTCGGCGCGCCGGGTAGCCACTACCCGGCGC
>NZ_JBHWHH010000179.1:0-14775 GCF_042732555.1 Nocardia sp. NPDC059764 | reverse complement strand
TTCCCGCCCCGGCTGCGCGGATGCCCGCCGCATCGAGCGCGTCAAGCGTGTCGAGCAGACCGCGGTTTCCGAAGTCGAGGATGTGATTGTTGGCCAACGCGCAGGCGTCGGGCCGAAACGCTTTCAGCGTCGCGATATTGGCGGGGTTCATCCGATAATGGATGCCCTTGGCGGGCGCGAATACGCCGTCGCTGGTGAGCGTGGTTTCGAGATTTATCAGCCGGACCTCGGGTGCCAGTTGGTCGAGCAGCGGCCCCACATCGCCCCACGGCCAGTCGAAACCGACCGGGTACGGTATCGGCCCGTTCGCCTTCTCGGCCAACTCGACGTAGCGGCGAGCGTCCTCGACCCAGAATTCGTGCAACAGCGGATCACCTGGATGCGGCAGGATCTGGTCGACGCCACGACCGAGCATCACATCACCGCCCAGCACCACGGTGACCGGACTCTGTTGCGATGGACTACTCGTCTGCGTCATCGATTCGCCCTCAGAAAAAGACCTGCCCGAGAGCGGTCTACCTGTCTGTGACGACGGGGTGTAGTGGCCATTCTAGCGGCGGGGATACCGCTCCGATGACCTTCGCTTCTGGGCAGGGGCGGGGCCAAAGCGCAGAATCTATGTATCGCACGAATCGATTCGCCCTGAATAGCGGCGGCTTATCGGGCCGCATGAGCGGAAGGCATCGTTATGAAGGTCCGAAGTGATTCATTCGACGCTGATGCGCGCATTCCGGGCACGTTCGCCTACGGCGTACCGGATACCGGGCACCATGTCCGGGCAGGCGCCAATCGCAACCCGCATCTGGCGTGGGATGAGGTGCCGCCGGGAACACGATCCTTCGCGGTAGTGTGCCGCGACCCCGACGTACCCCGCACCTGCTCGGACGTGAACATCGAGGGGCGAACGGTGCCGGAGGAATTGCCGCGCAACGACTTCTACCATTTGGTGCTGTTCGATATCCCACCCGACGTGCGGCAGATCGCCGCAGGCAGCCTCCAGTCCACACACGGCCCGGCTGCGCCCCATAACGCGCGGTACGGCCTCAACGACTTCAGCAGTGCGGGAAACAATCATTACGGCTACGACGGCCCCTGCCCGCCCTGGAACGACCAGCGCATCCATCACTACGTGTTCACCGTCAGCGCCCTGGATGTCGAACGGCTGCCGCTGCGACAGGCGGTGACCGGGAAACAGCTACGCCAAGCGATGACCGGCCACGTCCTGGGGCAAGCCGACCTCGTTGGCACCTACACACTCAACTCCGCCCTGAGTTCGACCTGAGCGGCACAAGCGCATGTCATACCGAAGCGACCGCCGGTTCCAAGCTCGGACCGGAGGGCCGCGGGGAGGAATGCTGTGAACGGCCGCCGTTTTGCTGGACGACCAGGCGTTGTGATGACCGATCAGGGCAGCTGAATCTTATGCTCATGGTTCGCGACGGCTTCCTGGAGCCGGAACCGCGACAGTGTGTGCGGCCCGCACTCGCAGGCAGCGGGCAACGCGTCATCGACAAACCCATCACCGGCAAGCAGATCCGTATACCGGGTGCCATGCCCGTTAGCACTGTGCGCAGCATCGACGAAATCACGCGACCCATGCGCGCGCGGCCCGGTCGCCGACTGATACACCGCGCCGGCTGGTGTATCGAACACCGCCGCCACGCGATGACCACAACCGCACCGCACCTGCGTCAACGTATGCCCCGCCCGGTCCGTCAGCGAGTCCAGCGAGTTCTGGGCCAGCCGTCGTCGTTCCGGTGCGGTCAGAATCGAAACTTTTGCCATCAATCCACGATCACCTTCGAAGGTCTCAGCAGCAAGACCCAAATGGCCGAGAGAAGGGATGATCGGCCCCGTTATCGCTTCGCAATCTTGTCCGGCGACTGCCCGCTAGCTAGAGCGAGGAGGATTCCGGCTGATCTGATGGCGAACCCGTCGACCCCGTCAGGTTCTCGTGAAATCCGATCCGATCGAGATGTGCATCGAGCTGCAACGCCATCTCACCCCACTCGACGGAATGCAGCCCCGTTCCGAAGCTGCAAACAGCAGGCTGTCGAAGGCGCTGAAGCCGTGACGGTCGGTCTCACCGCTACTCGTTGGCGGCCGCCCGCTTGCGACTCTCCCGAACGTCGACCCGGCCGTTGCCCTTGAACTCGACCCGTTCGAAGGTGTCGAAGCCCAACTCGCTGAGCGCTTTCAGCGCCGCGTGCGAGTTGTAGTTGTTGACCGAGCCGCCGGAGCCGGGGGTTCCTGTGGCGAGGGTGATCAGCTGGATCGGCGGCCAAAGAGTTCCATTGACCAGCACCGCGTAGGTCTGAATCTTGTCCGGCGTCTGCCCGCGGGTGGCGAGGAAGACCTGGTCGTCCGTGAGCTGGACCGAACCGCCGTTGATCGTGATAGTCGTGTTGGACACAGCTGGTGATCCTGTCAGAAGCCGGAGTACCGCAACCAATTTCACTCAACTGCCACCACGCAGGAAGCTCGCGCTATGAGCGACGGATTCCTCTCCGCCGAACAGAGTTTCATTCGCAGCATCAGCTACGGGCATACGTGAAGTGCGAAGCTGAGTCGTCCCCGGGCGCGGACTCAACGACTTGCTGCGATCGCGTCCTCGACTATCCCGCGGGGAACCTCGAAACGAATTCGGACGCGTTTGGGGTCTGCGGTGGAGGCGCTGATCGCGGCGATGTACTCGTTGTTCTTCGCCATTGCCGCGCGGGCCCCGGCGACGATCCGGGCGCGGGCGGGCTCGAGTTGATCCCGGCGGTAGGCAGCGAGGACGACGCCCCAGCTCTCCAACAGAGCGCGGTTGATCGGTGAGCGCCGATCGGAACCCGTGGGCCAGCGACGGAAGGCATAGTCGCCAAAGATGATTCGCGCGTTCTGCATGCCGCGTTCGAAGGCCACGAACCAGGATTCGAGTTGGGCGTCGGGTACTTGGCGCGGGTCGTCGAGGAGTTCTGTCGTCGCGTCGAGGAGGTTCTCGAGTGAGCCGTAGGAGTCGTACTCCTGGAGGTTCGGCAGCCGGTAAAAGGCCAGGAATCGCAGGACCGCTTCGCGGTCGTTCATACGCACGTGATCGCGCAGCACGCCGGCGGTCGCCTCATGGAAGGCAGCGGAGGCGGCGCACCGTTTGAGCAGGTCTCGACTGCGGGCGCTGCTCATACAGTGCCGGATCTCCATGGCGTTCAACGGTTCGCCACCGGTGTTGATGCGCTTGAAGATGTCGTACTTGACGCGGTTGGGTGTGGAGGGCTCGATGACGTGGACGACGATCTGCGCGTTCTGCAGCCGGCGGCGAAGCACGGTCTCGAAGTCGGCGAAGGTCTTGCCGTGCTCGGCAACGAGGTATTCGAGCTCGTCGAGCGCGAACCGTCCTTGTACGAAATCATGCACGGTGGACAGCCGCTGCAGACCGTCGACCACGCGGAACATGCCACCGCGGTCCTCGGCGAAATAGAAAGCGGGCAGGGGAATCTGCAACAGCAGGCTCTCGATGAGTCTCGACTTCTGGCGCCCCTTCCACACCCGATTCCGCTGAAAGTCGGGGGCCAGCTCCAGGTCACCGTCGTCGATCATGTCGAGTACGTTGCGCAGCGAGAAGGTACGCGTAGAGATACGGATCTGTTCGGGATCCCACGGCGCGAGCGGCCGCTGGTCGAAACGGTCCTCGTTCTGCTCGATCTCGACGCCGGTCGGCTGTCCGTAGAAGACCTCCTCGACCGCCGATTCAGCCGGAGTTTCGACAGTGGCGGTGAAGCCCGCTGAGGGAGCACCGGATTGGAAGTAGCCCACGACGGTGTCGGTGCGGTCCGTGAGCTCTGCCGCCGAGAGACCGGCGAAGCTCGCGACATCGTTCATGGCCGGCAACCACCGGTTCTCCATCACCGTCCGCAGCCGGTGCGCGAACTGCTGGCGTCTCTCCTCCTCGCCGAGAAACGGTGGCAGAAAGCATCCGAAGATCAGCCGCAGCGATCCACCGCGCAGGCCCAGGAAGTACAGCCAGTAAGGAAATTCGTTGTCCAGCCGTCGGACGTAGTGCCGAACCGGCTCCATTTCGAACAGTTCGGTCGGGATGTGTTCGTAGCCCTCGATCACCAACTCCACCGCGCCGAGCGCGCCGCGGGCGGCGTCGGGAGAGATGAAGCACGAGTTGAGGGCTTCGATGGCGGGCCTCAGGTCCCCGCTCTCGATGTCTTGACGAGGCACCACGACAACCAACTGGTCTGGCGAAAACACCGGTCTTCCTTACGGTTCGAGCTGTCCGCCGATCACCCTACCGAGACACCCTCGCACAGGGACCGATTCGATGGTCCCTACCCACGGGAAACCCGAGGTGAGGCCACGTTCCGCCAAATCGGTCATCGTATCGGTCGGTCCGGCGAACGCTAGGATTTGTGGAGTTGTCCTCCGCTGGAAAGGAGTGAACATGGTCGCGGGAGTCGTGTTGCGGCATGCTGACGAGAACACCCCGCGGGCAGCCCTCACGCGCCGGATCGCGGTCGCGCTGCTGCGTACTCCGTTCCAGTCCGCACAGCTGATCAGCGCCCGGCTCGACCTGCCCGAGGCCACCCCGAAGGTGGTGACTTCGCTGTTGTACAGCGAACCACAGGTGTTCGAGATCCTCGGCACCGAGAACCCCTCCATCTGGGCGGTTCGGGAAGCGGCCGAGGCGCTGGTAGAGACATGGGCCCGACCACCAACGCCGCAACCTGAACCCACGAGGACACCGACGCCGTCCACGAGTTATGCGGGCCCGCCCTTGCGCGCCTGGCAATCCGAGGCATTGGCCGCTTGGACTACCCGCGACCGGCGAGGCATTGTCGAAGCTGTCACCGGCTCGGGCAAAACGGCAGTCGGGACCCGGGCGGTCGCCGAGGCGATCGACGACGGGCGGCAGGCCGTCATCCTGGTCCCCGGCATCGATCTGCAGACCCAATGGTGGGAGCGACTGAGCGCGGCATTGCCCGGAACTCGGATCGACCGGGTCGGTGGCAAAGGTGCAGCTCGGCCACCAACGCACTGGGATGTCCTGGTGGCAACGGTACAAACCGTTTCGGGAACGCAGTTGGCGGTTCCACCCGGCACCCTGCTGGTTGCCGATGAGGTGCACCGCTACGGCGCCGGCAGTTACGCGAAAGCGCTGGCCGGCGAGTACGAATGGCGGCTGGGTCTCACCGCCACGCTGGAGCGCAACGACAATGCGGTCGAGGAGATCCTGCTGCCCTACTTCGGTGGCCTGGTCCCCGGCTGCGATTACACCCGCGCCCGCGCGGACAGAATCCTCGCACCGGTTCGGCTGGCGCTGACCGGTGTGCACTTCACCGCTCGCGAGCGCGCCAAATACGATCGCGCCGACGAAGCCGCGCGCAAAGCGAAATCGGTGCTGGTCGACGGCTACGGCGCGCCGGAGGACTCCTTCGGCGAATTCATGTCCTTCGCACAGCGATTGGCGAAGCAGGAGACAGGTGAGGCAGCGCGACAGGCACAGCGATTCCTGAAGTACTTCGCCGAACGCCGCGAAGTACTGGCCGACTGTCAGGGCAAGCTCGACCTGATTCGTACCCTGCCGATCCCGGAACTCCGTGCCACCCAATCGATCTTCTTCGCCGAACGGACCTCCACGGCCGGTCAGATCCAGTCCACCTTGGACCAGCTGGGTCTGTCCTGCGGATGCGTCGGTTCCGCACTGCGTCCGACCGAGCGCGAGCAGATCATCGGCGACTTCCGGCGCGGCGACCTGCGCGCTCTGTCCGCACCCCGGGTCCTCGACGAGGGCATCGACATCCCCGACGCCCAACTCGGTATGGTGCTGGCCGCCAGCCGCACCCGTCGGCAGATGATCCAGCGCATGGGCCGCGTGGTCCGGCCCAAGTCCAACGGCAGTGCCGCGCTTTTCGTGGTGGCGTACGTGTACGGCACCCCGGAGGACCCGGCACTGGGCGCCCACGAGGCATTTCTGGAAGACCTGGAATCCATCGCCGAGGAACGAATCACCACCGACGCCGCCGGGCTCCCGGCGATCCTGCGCGCTTGGCTGACCGAGCCGAACACCCAGACCGCGCCCGAATCTCCCGCTGCCCACGAATTCCATAGGCCGCCCGCACAAGAACCTCGCACGCCCGCGGCCCCAACCCCAGCCGAGTTCCGCGCACCCACTCACGAGCCTGTGCCGGCCACACTCGATGCGTCGGCATCCCAGGCGAGCGGTGACACGACGGACATGCCCACTCCACTCGAGCTGGTTACGCGGATGCCGACGCGACGGCTCCCCGCCGACCCGCGGCACGCAGCGGATGCGCCTCCGACTCCCGCTGCGGCCGCTGACGATCCTCGGATCCCGGTCCCGATGCCTGTCCTCCAGGAGGAAGAGCCGGATGAACAGGCCTCCAGTTCCTCGTCACGGGGGTTGAATACACCTCCCGCCGCAGTCACAGCTCACACCGGTCCGGCCGATTTCAGCCCTGCGAAGCCTGATTCGTCAACCGAGCCAATCCCTGTCGTCGCCGCGCCCGGGGACCAGGCTGATCCCACCACCGGTCCGGAAGATGATGCACCGGCAGCAGGCTCGGACAATCCCGGCGATCATGCCGCTGGTTCGCAGCGGCCGGGCGGCACGCGCCGCCCCTACGGTGAGCCTGTGCCACCGGCGCGATCCGACAGAGCCCGCACCGCGACGACCTATCGCCGACAGGTTGAGGAAATGCTCGGCGTGGCAGATGCTTCCGGCCTGTGGACGCACTCGGCCGTCGACTCCTCACTGATGGATTTCGATGAGTTCGTGGAGTGGCAGGCAGACACCTTGTACTACCTGTCGCGCCCCTGGGACGGCGATGCCGAGACATGGCAGCGAACCATGCGCGCCATCGTCGACTGGGCGGTGTCGCCCGCCGACCCGATCGACTCGTTCCTCGAGGTCAATCGGGCCGTGAGCGAGGTAGGGCCGAGCCGCACCGAACTGCTCCGCTTCGCTGCCGTCATGCGCGGCTGCGAACTGGCGGATCTCTTGTAGCTGATCAGTTCCCGTTACCGATGCTGCGCCACAGCGGCACTACCATTGCGAGCGCGGCGATCGCGTTGTCGGTAAGCCGGGTTTGTCCGACCGAGTTCAGTACGGCGCGGAACAAGGTCGCGCGGTCGGCGACGCCGAGTTGCCCGGACTGGTAGGCCATCAGCTCCGCCAGCTCGAGCGGTGGCATCTGCTCGACCTTGCGCGGGCCCAGTCCACGCCATCGGCTCGCGGGCTGACCGGGCAGGCGATAGGTCAGCAGTGCCGGGTCATCGATATCGAGTGCGTTGTCCACCAGCAGTTTTCCGGTAGCGACCGCAGCACGCAGCGCGATGTCCAGCTTCTGGCGGACATGATCGCGTTCCCTGGTCCGAGCCGCGGTCACATAGGCGGCGCGCAGCCGCGCGGCCGTCACCGGGCCCTCGACCTCCACGATCCGGACGAAGTCGCCGACGATGGTCGAGTGAGTGGCACTCGTCGGGCTCTCGAGCTGATCGGTGAAGGCGGCATAAGACTCGACTTCTCGCCGCAGGGTGGATTCCGCCGGCGTGTCGGCCACCGATGCTGTGGCATCGACTGTCTGCTCGGCATCGTCATCCATGACGCCGTCTGCATCGTCCTTCGCCGATTCGGATGTAGCACCCGATGACGGGCTACCTGGAACCTCGTCCGTTACGTCCGCTGGTTCCTCGTAATCACCATCCTCGACCGATGGCTCACGGTCGGAGGACACCACTTCCGCGTCATCGTAGGCCGCTCGAGCAGCATGATCGGAATCGCCTGGGTACACGCTCAGGCGTGAGTCGGCAATATCGTCCGTCGCCGTCGGTTCCCAGACAACCCGCGAAACACGTTCCCGCAATTCATGATCGGTTGGGTCGACCGTGACCGGTCCGGAGTCGACGAGCAGCTTGGCCAGCCGGCGCTGCTCTTCCTCGGCGATCGGGTAGATCCCGTGGCGTTCGAGCAGCGCGACCAGCTCGTCCAGACAGGCTTCCGGATCGACGATGAAGTCCGCCAGCCGGATTCGATGGAACGGCCAGCCGCAGCGCTCCAGGTCCCGTTGCCGGGCGAGGTCGTCCCGGTACTGGTCGGGACCGTGCCAATGGTCGCTATCGCACTGCACGGCGAGCTGCCCGCCGCCACCGGACACCACCACGTCGATGTCGTAGCCGGTTTCGGTGTGGTGCGGGCTGATCTGGTAGCCGCGGTCGACGATACCGTTGTACACCTGCTGTTCGAAGAGCGATTCGAAGGGCTCGACCGGATAGTCGTCTGGAAACCGTTGTGGCGGTTCGGCATCGATACCGGAGGACTTCTCGACTCCGAGGCAGTACTCGAGCAGCTGCAATCTCATGTCGGCGCTGTTGGACAGACGGTCGAGCGTCATCGAGTGGAACAGCCACAGCTGGTCGCGGGCTCGTGATACCGCGACGTTGTACCGCTGCACGGCGCCGTCTTGGGTCTGCGCGGGCAGCCGCCGGTCCGGACCCGGCGCGGCGACCAGCGACAGGAAGATCACGTCGCGTTCCGCGCCCTGGAAGTCAGCCGCGTCGCCGCAATGCAGGTCGCGGCGCTGCATCTCCTCGGGTCCAACGCGCGTCACCAGCTTCTGCGCGATGTGCTTGGCCTGCGCGGAACCGAGCAGCGAGATGACACCGAACGACTTGCCGTCGTAACGGGAATCGGCGAGGCACTGCTCGATCCGGTCGACGATCAGGTCGGCCTCGGCCGGATTGACGCCCCTGGACACCTCGTGGCCGTCCGGCACGTACACGGTCCGCACGGGGTCGAGCCGGTCGCTGCCGTAGCGGCGCACGGGCACCAGCCGCACACCCTGCGGTTCGTAGGCGATCTTGTTCGAGAACTCGATGATCTCGGGCACGCAGCGACGATGCTCGACCAGCGTGAGCCGCTTCGGGTACCGCATGATCGCGTCGTCGAACAGACTGCGCTTGGGATTCCGCCACGACGACAGGTAACGGTCATCGTGGAGATACTGTCCGGCCAGCCGCTCGAGTTCGGATTCGTCGACACCGACCGCCGACGGCGACACCTGCTTGTCGTCGCCGATCACCACGATGCGCGGCGCGAGGTACTGCAGGAACACCGCTTCGACACCGGCCTGCGAGGCCTCGTCGACCACGACGACATCGAACATGTCCGCGGTGACGGAGAACTGCTCGACCACACGGTAGATCGGCATGATCCATACCGGAACCGACGAACGGCAGTTCCCCAGCGCCTGCTGAATCTCCGCGCGTTTGCGGTCGGCGTACTGTCCGGTGCCGCGGCCCAGGCTCTTCACCAACTGGGCGTAATGCTGCAGGTCGGCGCGGGCGCGGTTGGTGAGCCGCCCGACCGCTAGATCCCACGCCGTGGTGGCGGCTCGGGCCGCCGCGTGGCGGCGCAGTTCGGCTTCGATGTCGTCGAGGTCGCGGCAGAGTTCGTTGACTCCGCCGAGATTGTTGGCGGCCAGCCACTGCCCCACCGCGGCCCAGCGCCAGGCTTCGTCGAAGCGCTCGAGGCGCGCGACCCATGCGGGATCGGCGGGATCGGCGGCGATGGCGGTGCGCAACGCCGGCAGATCGGACAGGTCGGAGTCGATCTCGTTGCGCCGGGCGAGACTGCGGCGCAAGTGGCTCAATTCGGCCAGACGCTCGTGTGCCAGCTGGTAAGCGGGCGCGTCCCGTTCGAGCGCGGCTTCGGCGAGGCGGTGCAGGTTGTCGGTGGCACGCGGGTCGTCCCGCAGTGCGGCCAGCCGCCGAGCCAGCTCGGCGAGCGGCACGGTCGACCGCTCGAGCGCTTCCCGTGCCTCGACGGCATCGAATGCCTCACGCGCGCTGTGGATGCCGATCGGATCGCCCCAGTCCGGTACGGGCAGACCCAGTTCGGTCAGGCGGGTCGCGGCATAGTCGAGCCGGCTCGCGTATTCGAGCAGCTGAGTCAGCAGCGTGTGCGCCGCGCGGTGCCGTGCCACCCGATCGCGCAGGAGTCCCGGACCCGAAACCGGTGCGGGCCACGCCATATCGAGCTGGTCGGCCAGCCGTTCGCCGCGCTGCGCATTCAGGAAATTGGTGAGCTGCTCGATCGTGGTCGGAATGCGTCCGTCGATCCGGACGCTGTCGAACAGCGGATCGGCGAGCTTGACCACTCGGGCGGTGGTGAATCCGGTCTTGGGCCGCCCGTCGGGATGCACCTTCAACTCGCCGTGGATCTCGATGTGCGACTTCAGGTTCTCGGCCAGGTCCAGCAACGACGCCGGGTCGTCGACCGATACGTGCACGGTCGTGTAACCGAGCGCGGCGATCACCGCGTCCGCGTGCCCGAGCAGATCGGCGACGGCGACGGCGCGGCCATGCCATTCGAAGAGCCGTCCACCGTGGATATCCGTCAGTGCCGTGGCCGCCCACGGCTCCGGCCGATGCCGCAGGTTCCTCACCCGGTCGCTGATCTCGCCGAGCAGTGCGTGCACCTCATTACGCTCGGGTGGGGAAAGCTGGGAGATGCGCGCGGCCGCCGGATCACCGTCGAACTGCGTATAGCGATGTCGACGCTGCGCCGCTTGCTGTTCAGCCGCACACCACTGGCCGAACAGTTCCACGGGCGGCAGCGCGGTGGCCCCGACGAGCTCGGGCGCCGCGACGTCCGGATCGGCGAGCCGGTTGTCCAGCAACAGGTTTCGCCACTCGGTGAGCAGTGCGCCGACGACAGGGCTCGCCGGCTGCGCTTCGGTGTCCACCAGCTCGGCGATCCAGTCGAACCGCGGCCGCTGGGCGCGCCAGTGCAGCGCGATGTCGGCGATCGTCCCGGTGTAGCCCCCGACGGAGTGCGTGCTGACATCACGCTCGCGCAGGCTCAGCAGCTTCTGCTGGATCGATGCTCGCCGCTCGCGCAGCTCGGCGATGGCCCGGTCGGTCGCGGCGACCGCAGCGCGTCCAGCGGCGGGATCATGTTCGGCGGCGGCGTGGGAGATCTGATTGACCGAGGCCTTGAGGTCCTCGAGTTCCTGCCGCGAGTCGCCGACCACCGCGACACTGAGCGGTTTGATCTCCTCCGGTAGCTTGGCACGCACCTCGTGCAGGGCGCGATCGGTGTGGGCGGTGATCAGCACCCGCTTGCCCTGCGCGAGCAGATGGGTGATCAAGGCGGCGGCGGTGTGCGTCTTGCCGGTTCCCGGCGGTCCCTGCACCAGGGTGTGCGCGTGCTTGTCCACGTGCTCGAGGATCCGCAACTGAATATCGTTGAGCTGCAGGGGCAGAAACAGGTCCGCGCCGTCACGGACGATCGCACCGTCACCCGCGGTCGGCGACGGCGCCGGCTCGAAGTCCGGATCGACCAGGTTATGGATGCCCGAGGGCAGTTCACCGGTGGCGCGGATGGTCCGCGCGATGGTCCGCAACGCGGTCACCATGCCGCGATTTCCGCGCTTGCGCAGGATCACGGCCGGCGCATAGGTCGCCGTGGGGTGAGCTACCGCGGTACCGGGCCGAATATCGTCGGCGTACACCGCATCCGGGTTGATGCAGTTGATGAACATGCGCACCAGCGCGCCGACATTCTCCCGGTCGAACGGGTCGATGTGACCGTCGCGCGCTTCGTTCTCGGCGCGCTGGAGGTCACCGGCCGCCGACATCTGGGACGGCTCGAGGATCTCCTGCAATTCGGCGGTGTACCCGGTGACAGCCGGATCGATGGATACCGAGATCGCGCCGTAGTCGGAGTCGAAGCCCAGCACCACGGGCATGGTCAGCACGTGCCGGCGCACGGTGCCGACATCCCCGTGCCGCCAGGCCAGAAAGCCCAGGGCGAGTACGGCTTCGAGGGTCTCGGTCGCGCCGTCGTAGCGCGTGTACATCTCGTACATGGTCTGGTAGAGACGCCGCACCGGCAGCTTGGGCCGCGCTTGCTCGGCCCATTCACGCCAGTCCGGCAGCCAGTCCGCGAAGGCGGTCCGGATCTCGGGGTGATCGTCGAGCCGGAGTGTCTCCCCGCTCTGACCCGCCCGGGTCGTGCGTAGCGCCGGTTCCGTTTCGGGTTTGCCCCAGCCGGTTTCGAGCCACCGGCGCAGTTCGATCTCCGGCTCGGGCGCGGACCCGATGGTCACCTTCTGGACCATGAGGAACGGCTTGCCCGGTTCCGCCTCCTGATAGGTCACAGCCGGGTGTTCGGGCAGGTCGGCGACCCACAGGACTTCACCGTCGCGCTGATAGGTGGCGATGTCCTGGATCCGGGACGCGCGCAGGGTCTGTGCCTTCGCCAGAAACTCGAACAGACGCGCACCGCGATCGGCGAGATCGTTCATGACCGGCGTCCGATCGCCACCCATAGTCGGCACCCTCTCCTCCAGTGTTGTTCCAGGGTCTGCGGAGAGCTATCGACGGCTGATACGCATCCGCTACTCGAGCAGCCTGTTCCGCCTGGAATAGGCGGATCCATATGACTACGAGGGCTTGATGTGATTGATCTGCGCGGCGAGATCGACTACGCGGCGGTCCTGCTCCCCGTAGCGGAGCGCCATCTGGGAATGCAATCGCTTGAGCCGGGTCAGCGCATTGCGGGTGTCGCCCAGGTAGACATGACAGGTCGCCAGCTGACGCTGGCAGTACATGACTTGGTCGTCGTAGGGCCCTCGCTCGGCGGTGAGGTCGTCGATCAGCCCGCGATACAGATCCGCGGCCGCGGAGTAGTCCGTGTTCTCGAACCGCAGATCGGCGAGCTTCACCCGCGCTTCGACGACGTCGGCGTCGCGTGAACCCAACAGCGGGACAGCGGCTTCGACGACGGTGCGCAGTTCGTGGATGGCAGGAGCGTAGCGGGAGTCGTCGGCGAGCTCACGGGCGTGATGCACGGCCCGCTGCAGGTCCCCGCGGCTGAAGTCGGGGACGGGTGCAGGTACGGGATCGGCTGGCCGCTCGACGAATTCGGTCCGATCGTTCGAGGGGGTGACCACGGTGGTGGCGGTTCGCGCGGAGGCCATCGCCCCGACCGCCAGCGCGTACATGCGCGCAGGACTGTGATTGTCATCGACCTCGGGTAGCTCACCGAGATCGCCGGCGTACCGCAGCAGCACCGCGTTCACCGTGGCTGCGTCGTCGGGGCGCGCGTCGGGCGACTTGGCCAGCATGCTCATGACGAGCCGTGCCATCTCGACCGGGACGCCACGCCGTTCCTGCCGGATGTCGGATGGCGTGTGGTTGATCTGCTTCTGCCACACGGTGAAGGTCGATTCGCCCGTCATCACCCGGTCGCCCGTGAGCAACTCGTAGAGCACCAACCCGAGCGAGTAGAGGTCGGTCTGCGGTGCCACCGGCTTACCCTCGACCTGTTCGGGCGCCATGTACGCCGGCGTGCCGAGGGTTTGGCCGTGGCTGGTGTAGCGGGTCCGGCCCGATTCCGGCGCGACAGCCAGCCCGAAGTCGAGCACCTTGACCGTGCCGTTGGCGCACAGCATGAGATTCGACGGCTTGAGATCGCGATGGTAGATGCGATTCCGATGCGCCGCGGCGAGTGCCGCGGCGGCCTGCGCCCCGAGGTTGGCCACGACGCCCACCGATTGCGCACCGCGCTGCTCGAGCAGCTTGTCGAAGGTCGTGCCCTCGATGTATTCCATGACGAGATAGGGACGTTCGGGTCCCCCGGCGGTGGTCGAACCACGGCCCGCGTCATGAATGACCGTCAGTCCGGGGTGGTTGAACTGGGCCATCAGCTCGGCTTCACGCACGAATCGCTGTTCCCAGCCCGGGTCGTCGTCCAGATTCGGATGGCTGAACTTCACCGCGACCCAGCGTCCGAGATGAAGGTCGAGGCCCTTGTACACCTGCCCCATGCCGCCCGTGCCGATCTGATCCCTCAGCTCGTAACGGCCGCCGAGGACCTGCCGCTGCACCGCCATTACCTCCGTGAGTCCAGAGAATCCGACACGCTACTGGCCGTCCGCAACAGGACGGAGCGTGCCTCTCGCCATTCCGCCGAATCCGATTCGCACCAACTGGGCGATATTCGCCCGCTGCTGTTGAAACGCGGTTTCGAGGGTGGTCAACCGCTCGAAAGCCATGCCGTAGCGGCGTTGCTCGGACGGATCGATCCGGGGCACCGCGACCTCGTAGATATCGATGTGGCTTCCGTCGGCCACCTCGAGTGCCGCCCGCAGAATCCCAGCCAGGAAATGGGGATCGATACCGGAGTTGGCGCGCACCAACCGGATACCAGGTCCGAGCAGCGCGCCGTCAGCGGTGCAGACCCTGACCGCGGGCTCGGTGCTGATCGCCACCGCGACATCGCCGGCCCGAACGGTGATCGCGCCCGGCGCGTCGGCACTACCCCAGCGAGAAGGGGCGCGGCCGAGCCGGACATCCTTGGCGGTCAACATCGGGGTGTCTCCGCCCGTCGAGCCGACAGTCGGCGGCGCCTCATGGACCTCGAGCGCGCCCGCGTCGACGAGTGCTTCGAAGGGGATCGGCGGATGCGAAGCCGTGTCCGGTTCCAGCACCGGAGGCTGCCACGCCGCCAGATCGAGCAACGCCGCGCACTGGGATCGGTATTCGCCGTATGGGTCCGAGAGCTGCACGGGGTCGAGTGGCTCGGGCGTGCCGTCGGATCCACCGTCGACACCGGTCCGGTCCCGTCCACCGACGGCTTCACCCACCATGACCCCTGCCCTCCCCCGCCCACACCAACGTTCCGATCGGCAGCAACGGTAACAGTGCCGTAGCCGACCGAAAGGGCTGCGCGGCAAGGATGGCACTCATCGTCCGTCCTCGGCA
>NZ_JBHWHH010000178.1:0-14929 GCF_042732555.1 Nocardia sp. NPDC059764 | reverse complement strand
GGGTGGTGGCGGCGGCGAGGCCCGCGAGATGGAGATCCGCGAGGACGACATCCTGCAGCCGGTCGCGGGCATCCTCGATGTTCTCGACAACTACGCGTTCGTCCGCACCTCCGGCTACCTGGCCGGCCCGAACGACGTGTACGTGTCGATGAACCTGGTCCGCAAGAACGGCCTGCGCCGTGGTGACCACATTGTCGGTGCGGTGCGCGCCCCGCGTGACGGCGACCAGAGCAACCAGCGTCAGAAGTTCGATCCGCTGGTGCGGTTGGACACGGTCAACGGCGGCGACGTCGAAAGTGCCAGGCGCCGACCGGAATTCAACAAGCTCACCCCGCTGTACCCGAACCAGCGCCTGCGGCTGGAGACCCAGCCGAACAAGCTGACCACGCGCATCATCGACCTGATCATGCCGATCGGTAAGGGTCAGCGCGCGCTGATCGTGTCCCCGCCCAAGGCGGGTAAGACGATGGTCATCCAGGACATCGCCAACGCGATCGCGACCAACAACCCCGAGTGCTACCTGATGGTGGTGCTGGTGGACGAGCGTCCCGAGGAAGTGACCGACATGCAGCGCTCCGTGCGCGGCGAGGTCATCGCCTCCACCTTCGACCGCCCGCCGAGCGACCACACCTCGGTCGCCGAGCTCGCCATCGAGCGGGCCAAGCGCCTGGTCGAGGCCGGTCAGGACGTCGTCGTGCTGCTCGATTCGATCACTCGTCTCGGCCGCGCGTACAACAACTCGTCCCCGGCGTCGGGCCGAATCCTTTCCGGTGGTGTGGATTCCACCGCGCTGTACCCGCCCAAGCGGTTCCTCGGCGCGGCCCGCAACATCGAGAACGGCGGCTCGCTCACCATCATCGCCACCGCGCTGGTGGAGACCGGTTCCACCGGTGACACGGTCATCTTCGAAGAGTTCAAGGGCACGGGTAACGCCGAGCTCAAGCTCGATCGCAAGATCGCCGAGCGCCGCGTGTTCCCGGCGGTCGACGTCAACCTGTCCAGCACCCGTCGCGACGACCTGCTGATGTCCCCGGACGAGGCGGCCGTGCTGCACAAGCTGCGTCGCGTGCTGTCCGGCCTGGACTCGCATCAGGCCATCGACCTGATGGTGGACCGGTTGAAGAAGACCAAGTCCAACATCGAGTTCCTGATGACGGTCTCCAAGACCGCCCCGGGCGCGATCGACGAGTAACGAAAGAGGGGCTCCGCACACGCGGGGCCCCTCTTCTCGTTTCGCAAGGGCGACAACTGATTTCGTGCCGACCGGGGTAACTCGTCGGGTACGCCCGAGGTTCGGGGGGCTATGGACCGCCGACACGGGTCGGGAATTTCACGGCACTGAGCCGTCCGCTGAAGTTGCGGGGAGGCGGGGGAGAAGAAGAACAGTCCTATCAATGCCGCGCCGCCGATCATGAAGCCGAGAACGAGCGCGGTCACGGCACCGGTGTTCTCCGATGCCATGACCGCTCGATAGGTGAGGGTGTCGTCCCCCCGCGGCGGGAGTGGGGCCGGATTCACGGATCCCACCGCGTTGCCGGACTCTCCGGGAGCCATCCACCAGCCCGCGAAGACCACAAGGGCGAGCAGTGCCAGGATTCCCCCAGCTGTCGCTTCCTTCCTGGTCACCGTGTCGTCCTCTCCGGGTCGTTCGCGGGGCTTTCACCCGGAGAGAACTCTATGAACACGGGTGTTCGCATTCCTGAGTAGCGCGCTACTCGACTTTCGGGTTTGCTCGCGAAGTCGCCCGGGTCCCGGTCGGGAACAAATGGCTCCGGGCGCCTGTTCTGCCCCATGTCACCCCTCGTGGTGACCACGTGGGAGCAGCGCATAGACTGTTCCGTCGGCAACCATGCCTCTAGTCGGTTCCGGTTCACGCCTTCTCGAAGGCGACCCGGCGACCATTGAAAGGACACCCAATGAGGGCAGGAATTCACCCCACTTACGTGGACACCACCGTGGTCTGCGGTTGTGGCAACACCTTCCAGACCAAGAGCACCAAGGAGTCGGGCCAGATCACGGTCGAGGTCTGCTCCCAGTGCCACCCGTTCTACACGGGCAAGCAGAAGATTCTGGACACCGGCGGCCGCGTGGCCCGCTTCGAGGCCCGCTACGGCAAGCGCGACAAGGCTGCCAAGTAGCTGTCCCCCCGACGCCCGTCCTGCGCTCCGCAGGCCGGGCGTTGGTGCGTTTATGGACCTACTAAGACGGGAGTAACCGCGATGGCCGACAGGACGGCCCCCAACGCGATCGACGACATCCTGGCCGAGTACCAGGGGCTGGAGACCCAGCTCGCCGACCCTTCGCTGCACAACGACCCGGGCGCGGCCCGTCGCGTCGGCAAGCGGTTCGCCGAGCTCGGCCCGATCATGTCGACCTACAACAAGCTGACCTCCGCGCGCGAGGACCTCGCCGCCGCCGAGGAGCTGGCCGCGGACGACTCGTCCTTCGCGGCCGAGGTGCCCGGTCTGCAGGCGCAGGTGGAGGAGCTGGACAAGCAGCTCACCGACCTGCTCGCGCCGCGCGACCCGCACGACGGCGACGACGTCATCCTCGAGGTGAAGTCCGGCGAGGGCGGCGAGGAGTCGGCGCTGTTCGCCTCCGACCTGGCCCGCATGTACATCCGGTACGCGGAGCGGCACGGCTGGAAGGTCGAGGTGCTCGGCGTCACCTACTCCGATCTGGACGGGTACAAGGACGCCAGCTTCTCCATCAAGAGCAAGGAGGCCTCCCGCGACGGCGTGTGGTCCAAGCTCAAGTTCGAGGGCGGCGTGCACCGCGTGCAGCGGGTGCCGGTCACCGAATCCCAAGGGCGCATTCACACTTCGGCCGCGGGCGTGCTCGTCTACCCGGAACCCGATGAGGTCGAGGAAGTCGAGATCGACGAGAAGGACCTGCGCATCGACGTCTACCGGTCCTCCGGCAAGGGCGGCCAGGGGGTCAACACCACCGACTCCGCGGTGCGCCTCACCCACCTGCCCACCGGCCTGGTGGTGACCTGCCAGAACGAGCGGTCGCAGCTGCAGAACAAGATCCGCGCCAAGCAGGTCCTCGCGGCCCGCCTGCAGGCCCTGCTCGAGGAACAGGCCGACGCCGACGCCGCGGCCGGACGCGCCTCGCAGATCCGGACGGTGGACCGTTCCGAGCGGATCCGCACCTACAACTTCCCGGAGAACCGCATCGCCGACCACCGCATCGGTTTCAAGGCCCACAACCTGGATTCCGTGCTGGACGGCAACCTCGACGACCTGTTCAACGCGCTCGGCGAGGCTGACCGCGCGGCCCGCCTGGCCGCAGAATGAGCGGCGCGCCGAACCGCCATGGACGGGAGTTCGCGACCAGAGGATCGTTTCCCACCGTGACAACTGATGTCGTTACGGTCGGGGTAACTCCTCGGGTACGTCCAGAATCGGTTCGGCGCCCGATCGCAGGTACGGGTGCACGGCTGTCAACGGCTCTCAGCCGTCCGCTGAAGTCCCGGAGAGGCGGGGGAGCACAGTGAGTCGTGCACCATTGCGGCCGGCAATTCGAGAGGCGGTCGAGATCTTGGCCGCGGCGGGTGTCCCCAGCCCGAACGCCGACGCCGAACACCTCGCCGCCCATGTGCTGGGCGTCGATCGCGGACGCCTGGTCCTGATGCCCATGCTCACCCCCGACCAGCTCGAGGAGTTCCGCAAGCTGGTCGCCCGCCGCGCGGAACGTGTTCCGCTGCAACACCTCACGGGCACGGCCGCCATGGGGGAGATCGATCTGGCCGTCGGCCCCGGCGTCTTCGTGCCCCGCCCGGAAACCGAGTTGATCTTCGAATGGGCGCTCGGCCGGCTCGAGTGTCTCGGCCACGCCCACCAGCCGATCGTCGTGGATCTCTGCACCGGCTCCGGCGCCCTGGCCCTGGCCATCGCCCACGCCCGCCCCGACGCCGAGGTCCACGCTGTCGAACTCGACCCCGAAGCCCTCGCCTGGGCCCGCCGCAATGCCCAGCAACTCGCGGACGAGGGCGACACCCCCATCGACCTGCACGCGGGCGACGTCACCGACCCGGCCATCCTCGAGCACCTCAACGGTCGCGTCGACGTCGTCGTCTCCAACCCGCCCTACATCCCCTCCGATGCCCGGCTCGATCCGGAGGTCATGGACCACGACCCGCACCGAGCCCTCTTCGGCGGCCCCGACGGCCTCGACGTCATCCGCCCGATGGTCGCCACCATCGCCCGCCTGCTCCGCGAAAACGGCACCGCCGCAGTCGAACACGACGACACCAACGGCTCGGGCGTCGCGGCCCTGCTCGCGGGCAGCGGCAGCTTCACCGACATAGCCGAGCACCCCGATCTCGCGGGAAAGCCCCGCTTCGTGGTGGCGCGTCGCCTCGGCGCGCCTTCAGTGGCCTGATCAAACGCACGCCATCCGGTGCACCCATCGGTACACTCGATGGTATGTCGCTCAAGCCGCTCACCATCAAGCTGCCCGAGAACTACCTCGAGGTTCTCAAGGCCATCGCGGAAGAGGAAGGCACCACACCGTCAGGCCTTGCGGCCCAAGCGGTGATGTCCCATCTACTACGGCGCGCAGCCGAGGCGGAGAAGCACTGGGATGTCGAGGGCGCGGCGCGGAATCAGGCCGATATCGAGGCCGAGCGCGAGGCCCGGTGGGCTGCCGATGAGGCCAAACGGCCGGGCAATGCCGCATGAGGCGCGGAGAAGTATGGGACTACCGGTCGATTTCTCGGACACGTCGGGTGATGGTCGTATCCACCGATGCGTTGAACACGGCCGGCTATCCCATCGTGGTGGATATAACCGATATCGAGCCGAGTTCGCCCGCGCTGTTGCTATTGGCTGTAGGTGTGGGTTCTGAGCTCGGTGGTTGGGCACGCTGCCGGAGTATCTCTACCGGCGTACTTCCACGTTTCGAAACGCTTGTCGGACAAGCGTCCCCCGAGATCATGGAGCAGGTCGATATGGCTCTTGCCGCCGCGCTCGCCCTGTAAGCGCCGATCCAGAGTTTCAGCGGCTCCCCCTCTCTCGGCATCGGGAGGGGGAGCCGAGCGCTGTCGAGAGATGATCCGTGCCAAGATGTCAGCCGTGAGTACCGTCTACGACTGTGCCGATCCCGACTCCCGCGCTGCCGGACTGAGTGCCGCGCGGAGCACGCTGAAGTCCGGGCGGTTGGCAGTCATTCCGACCGACACCCTCTACGGGATCGCCGCCGACGCGTTCGACAGCCAGGCTGTCGGTGCGCTTCTGGCCGCCAAGCGGCGGGGCCGGGACATGCCGGTGCCGGTGCTGGTCGGATCGTGGACCACCATCGACGGTCTGGTGTACTCGGTGCGCCCGCAGGCGCGTGAGCTGATCCGGGCGTTCTGGCCGGGCGGCCTGAGTCTGGTTGTGCAGCAAGCGCCTTCGCTGGCCTGGGATCTGGGTGACGCGCGCGGCACGGTGATGCTGCGCATGCCGCTGCACCCGGTGGCGCTGGAGTTGCTGCGCGAGGTGGGCCCGCTGGCGGTGTCGAGCGCGAACGTGTCGGGGCAGCCGCCGGCCGCCACGGTGGGGGAGGCGCAGGCGCAGCTGGGCGATCTGGTCGGCGTGTACCTGGACGGCGGTCCGGCCGATCACGCGGTGGCGTCCACCATCGTGGATCTGACCGCGGACACGCCGCGGGTGTTGCGTGAGGGCGCGGTGCCGATCGAGAAGATCGCGGAGGTGCTCGGCATGTCGCCTGAGGAACTCCGTCAGGCCGGCGCGCGCTGACGGCCCGCTAGATGCTTCTGAGTCAGGGCGTATTCAGCCAGGGCGCGGTCGTCCCGCTGCGGGAGCTGTTGCTGGTGCTGCTGGCCGCCGCGGTCATCGCCTTCCTCACCACGGGCGGAATCCGGGTGCTGGCCATCGCCTTCGGCGCGGTGGCGATTCCGCGGGAACGCGATGTGCACGTGAAGCCGATTCCGCGAATGGGCGGTCTGGCCATCTATCTGGGTCTGGTGGCGGCCGTCCTGTTCGCGCACCAGCTGCCCGCGTTGCGCCGGGGCTTCGATTATCCGAAGGACATTCCCGCGGTCCTGGCCGCGGCGACTTTGATCGTGCTGGTCGGCATCATCGACGACCGCTGGGGCCTGGACTGGCTGACCAAGCTGGTCGGGCAGATCACCGCGGCGGGCGTGATGGCGGTGATGGGCCTGAGCTGGGTGGCCATCTACAACCCGTTCACCAACGAGACGGTGGTGCTGGATCCGCTGCAGGGCGGTCTGGTGACGGTGGGCATCACGGTGACCGTCGTGAACGCCATGAATTTCGTGGACGGCCTGGATGGATTGGCCGCGGGCCTGGGGTTCATCGCGGCGGTCGCGGTTTTCGTGTTCACCGTGGGGTTGCTCTACGAGGTGGGCGGTTCCACCGATACGTATCCGCCCGCGTTGCTGGCGGCCGCTCTCGCGGGCGCGTGCCTGGGATTTCTGCCACACAATTTCTCACCGGCCCGCATTTTCATGGGGGATACCGGATCCATGCTGATCGGATTGATGCTGGCGGCGGTGTCGACCGGCGCGTCCGGGCGAATTCCGCTGCAGGGTTACGGCCCGCGCGACATCGTGGGTCTGTTGTCACCGTTGTTGCTGGTGGGCGCGGTGATGTTCATTCCCGTACTGGATCTTGTCCTGGCCGTGGTGCGCCGCGTGCGCGCGGGTGTGAGTTTCTCCACTCCCGACAAAATGCATCTGCATCACCGATTGCTGCAGATCGGGCATTCGCAGCGCCGCGTGGTGCTGGTGATCTATCTGTGGGTCAGCGTGTTCGCATTCGGCGCGGTCGGCACCTCGTTGATCGGTGATCGCCGGCTGGTGGTGCTCTTGTTCGCGGCCGGGCTGGTTTTCGCCTTGATCGTCACCGCGGTGCCGTCCTGGCGGGAATTGAAGATCAACTCGGTCCGGAAACCGCCCCGCGGCTCCGATCACGCCGCCCGGTAGAGTTTCCGATCGTGAGCACGCCTTCGAACCCCGGTCCCGACGCCCCGCTGCGCGCGGCCCTGCGCTACGGCATCGCCGGTTTGGCTGTGCTGGTTGTGGTTTCGGCCATCGTGTCGTCCCTCATCGCCGGGCTGCCCGGCCTGTGGGGCGCCCTCATCGGCTCCGCCCTCGGCGGCGCCTTCATCCTGACCACGGCCGCCTCGGTGCTCTTCAGTGCCAAGATCGAATCGGGCCTGCAGGGCCTGGTGCTGCTGGGCAGCTGGGTCGGCAAGCTGCTGCTGGCCGTGATCGTCGTCGCGGTGCTGCAGAACTACGACTTCTACAGCCGCGGCGCGCTCTTCCTGACCGTGGTCGGCGCCCTGCTCATCGTGCTCGGCGCGGAGACCTACGGCCTTCTGCGCCAACGGGTTCCGACCGTGCACGTCGACCGCGACCTGTAGCCGGAGGCGCTCCGGACGGGGTTCGAAACACCGTTCATCCAGCGTTTCCGCGACCCCCTACGCATTGTCGTAGATAACTTGATAAACTCTTTACCTGTAGCCAACCGAATCAACAGGGGGGGTCGCCTGAGACCCGCCTGAGAGCAGGTTATGCTTACAGCCGTACCGGACCCTTTCGGGTCACGGTTCTGCACCGTCGACGATGTCGCCGACGCGCGTACAGACGCCAGGGCGTGACTGCCACAGCTGCTGACGAACTTCGAGCCGACCTGAGTCGACCCACCAGATCGTCAATGTCCGATCGAACCGCAGGAGAAAACTATCTCCTGGCGGCCGACCACGGGAGAGAACGCTGAGCGTCACCATTTTGGCAGGCGAGTTCCACGCGCCGTCACTCAACGACTTCTTCCCTCCAGCAGTGCTGTTCGAGGGGACGCCTTTCGAGCTCGACCGTTTGATGCTCATTCGCATCCTGATGTCGGTCGTTCTCGTGGCAGTCATGTTCGCCGCTTTCCGTCGGCCTCAGCTGGTTCCGCGCGGACTGCAGAATGTCGCCGAATCCGGTCTGGTGTTCGTCAAGGAGCAGATCTGCGACGAGGTGCTCGGCAAGGAATCCGGTAAGAAGTTCTTCCCGCTCATCGCGTCGATCTTCTTCACCGTGCTGTTCCTGAACATCTCGGGCGTTATTCCGGGTCTGAACATCTCGTCGAACGCGCGCATCGGCATGCCGCTGGTGCTGGCTGTCGTCGCCTACGTCACCTTCAACTACGTGGGCATCAAGAAGTACGGCTTCCTGAAATACATGCGCTCGTCCATCGTGGTGCCGAATGTGCCGGCCGCGCTGCACGTGCTGCTGATCCCTATCGAGTTCATCTCGACCTTCGTGTTGCGCCCGTTCACGCTCACCGTCCGTCTCATGGCGAACATGCTGGCAGGCCACATCATGTTGGTGCTGTTCTTCAGTGCCACCCAGTTCTTCCTGTTCGATGCCGCCTCCTGGATGAAGGTGTTCTCGCCGTTCTCGCTGCTCGCGGGCTTCGGCTTCACCCTCTTCGAGCTGCTGGTGGTCTTCCTGCAGGCGTACGTGTTCGCGCTGCTGACCGCTGTCTACATCGGTCTGGCGCAGCACGCCGACTCTCACTGACCGACCGCACCAACTCCATAAACCTGCCTTCCACGCCGCCCGGCGGGTGGGCGACAGAAAGGGAATGAAACACACATGAGCACCCTCTCGTACCTGGCTGCTGAAGTTGCCGAGTCCAAGTCCAAGGGCTTCGGCGCCATCGGTTACGGCCTCGCTGCGATCGGCCCCGGCATCGGTGTGGGCATCGTCGTCGGTAAGGCCATCGAGGGCATCGCCCGTCAGCCCGAGCTGCAGGGCACCATCCGGACCAACATGTTCCTGGGTATCGCGTTCACCGAGGCCCTGGCGCTGATCGGTCTCGTCGCCGGCTTCATTTTCTGATTCCGGCCAAAGACTAGGAATCAACGATGAACAGCACCTATCTGCTTGCGGCTGAGGGGTCCGACGACGTCAACCCCCTCATCCCCGAGCCGTACGACATTTTCTGGTCTGCGGTCGTCTTCATCGTTATCGCCTTCGTCTTCGCCAAGTACGTCGTCCCGCGCCTGACCAAGGTGCTGGACGAGCGTTCGCAGAAGATCGAGGGCGGTATCGCCAAGGCCGAGGCCGTGCAGGCCGAGGCGCAGGCCACCCTGCAGCAGTACCAGGAGCAGCTGGCCGAGGCTCGCCTCGAGGCCGCTCGCATCCGCGAGGAAGCCCGCACCCAGGGTGCGGCCATCCTGTCGCAGATGCGCACCGATGCGCAGGCCGAGGCCGACCGCATCGTGGCCGCCGGCCACTCGCAGCTGGAGGCGCAGCGCCAGCAGATCGTGACCGAGCTGCGGTCCGAACTGGGCCGTACCGCGGTCGACCTGGCCGAGAAGATCATCGGTCAGTCGGTGGCCGACGAGGCCAAGCAGGCGGCGTCGATCGACCGGTTCCTCGCGGAGCTGGACGCGAACGCCGGCATCGGGGTCGGAAGGTAACGAACCGAAAGTGGGAAGCATGTACGCAGCGAGCCGCGAGGCGAGTTCCCGTGCGCGGGAAGCTCTTCGGGCCGCTCTGACCGGTAGCGACACCGTCGCGGCTACTACGGGGTCGGAACTGTTCGCCGTTGTCGCCGTCCTCGACGACCAGCGTTCGCTGCGTGTGGCGCTCGCGGATAAGTCGGTGTCGAGCTCGGCGCGAGCCGAGCTGGCCGAACGCGTCTTCGGCGGCAAGATCAGCGGTACCACGCTGGCCGTGCTGACCACGGCCGTGGCCCAGGACTGGTCGCGCGCCCGGGATCTGGTCGACACGCTGGTTCTGCTCGGCCGCGAGGCGCTGCTGCGCGCCGCGGACGAGCGTGGCCGCCTGACCGCGGTCGAGGACGAGCTGTTCCGGCTGGCCCGGACCATCGACGACAACCCGGACCTGGAGCAGGCGCTGCAGGACCACGGCAAGCCGGCGGAAGCCAAGCGGGCCCTGGTGCAGCGTCTGCTCGCCGGCAAGGTCGAAGACATCACCCAGCAGCTGGTCGAGCAGGCCGTGCTGCGCCACCAGGGCGATGTCGGCGCGGCCATCGACGAGCTGTCCGACCTGGCGGCTTCGCTCCGGGAGCAGATCGTGGCGCACGTCCGTGCCGCGGTGGCCCTGACGCCGCAGCAGCGCGAGCACCTGGCTGCTTCGCTGCAGCGCATCTACGACAAGCCCGTCACGGTGCACGTGCAGGAAGACCCGAGCCTGCTGGCCGGCGTCGTCGTGCGCGTCGGCGACGACCTGATCGACGGCAGCGCCGTCGGCCGCCTCCAGCGCTTGCGTCAGTCTCTCGCCTGAGACTCGAACGCCAACAGCGCTTAATTGCCGGCCCGCCGGCGGGCAGTAACACACCGACATTCGAGACCACAGCGAGAGCAGGAAGAACATGGCGGAGCTGACGATCTCCCCCGATGAGATCCGTAGCGCGATCGAGAGCTACACCCAGAGCTACACCCCGGAAACCTCCATCGAGGAAGTGGGCGTTGTCACCGACACCGGCGACGGTATCGCCCACATCAGCGGCCTCCCCGGCGCGATGGCCAACGAGCTGCTGGAATTCCCCGGCGGCGTGCTCGGCGTCGCGCTGAACCTGGAGGACACCGAAATCGGTGCCGTCGTCCTGGGTGAGTTCGACACCATCGAGGAGGGCCAGCAGGTCCGCCGTACCGGCGACGTGCTCTCGGTCCCGGTGGGCGACAACTTCCTCGGCCGCGTGGTGAACCCGCTGGGCGCCCCGATCGACGGCCTCGGCGAGATCGAGGCCGACGAGCGTCGCGTGCTCGAGCTGCAGGCCGCGACCGTGCTGGAGCGCCAGCCCGTCGGCGAGCCGCTCGCCACCGGCATCACCGCCATCGACGCCCTGACCGCGATCGGCCGTGGCCAGCGTCAGCTGGTCATCGGTGACCGCAAGACCGGTAAGACCGCGGTCTGCATCGACGCGATCATCAACCAGAAGGCCAACTGGGCCACCGGCGATCCGTCGAAGCAGGTGCGTTGCATCTACGTCGCGATCGGCCAGAAGGGCTCCACCATCGCGGGCGTCAAGGCTGCCCTCGAGGCGCACGGCGCGATGGAGTACACCACCATCGTCGCGGCTCCGGCCTCCGACTCCGCCGGCTTCAAGTGGCTGGCGCCGTACACCGGTTCGGCCATCGGCCAGCACTGGATGTACCAGGGCAAGCACGTCCTGATCGTGTTCGACGACCTGTCCAAGCAGGCCGAGGCCTACCGTGCCATCTCGCTGCTGCTGCGTCGTCCGCCGGGCCGCGAGGCGTACCCGGGTGACGTCTTCTACCTGCACTCCCGTCTGCTGGAGCGTTGCGCGAAGCTGTCCGACGAGCTCGGCGCCGGTTCCATGACCGCGCTGCCGATCATCGAGACCAAGGCCAACGACGTCTCGGCGTTCATCCCGACCAACGTCATCTCGATCACCGACGGCCAGGTGTTCCTGGAGTCGGACCTCTTCAACAAGGGTGTCCGTCCGGCCATCAACGTCGGTATCTCGGTGTCCCGTGTCGGTGGCGCCGCGCAGACCAAGGCCATGAAGCAGGTCGCCGGTTCGCTGCGTCTGGAGCTGGCCTCCTACCGCGAGCTGGAAGCCTTCTCCGCCTTCGCCTCCGATCTGGATGCGGCCTCGCTGGCGCAGCTGGAGCGTGGCGCGCGCTGGGTCGAGCTGCTCAAGCAGGACCAGTACGCCCCGGTTTCGGTCGAGGACCAGGTTGTCTCGCTGTTCCTGGTGGACGCGGGCTACTACGACTCGGTGCCGGTCGTCGACGTGCGTCGCTTCAACGGCGAGCTGCTCGAGTTCCTGCACGGTTCGGTGCAGTCCTCCTTCGACGCCCTCCAGGGTGGCGCGAAGAAGCTCGAGGGCGAGCCGGCCGACGAGATCAAGGCCGCGACCGACAAGTTCAAGCAGGGCTTCCTGGCGTCCGACGGCACCCGTGTCGTCGAGGCCGAGGCCGGCAAGCTCGATCACGAAGAGGTCGAGTCGCTGTCCGTCACTCGCAAGCACGTCGAGAAGTAAGAACGGCGAAGCGAATGCGACTGTCTGACTCGAGGAATGAAGGGAGTGTGAACCGCTAATGGCAAGCGTGCGCGAACTGCGCTCCCGAATTCGTTCCGTGAGCTCGATCAAGAAGATCACCAAGGCGCAAGAGCTGATCGCGACCTCGCGAATCAGCAAGGCGCAGGCCCGGGTCGCGGCTGCCAAGCCGTACGCGGAGGAGATCACCAAGGTGCTCGCCGAATTGGCAAGCGCCAGCAGCAATCTCACCCACCCGCTGCTCACCGAGCGGCCGAACCCGCGGCGGGCCGCGGTCCTGGTGATCACCAGTGACCGCGGTATGTGCGGTGGCTACAACTCCAATGTGCTCAAGCGCACCGAGGAGCTGCTGACCACCCTGCGCTCCGAGGGCAAAGAGCCGGTGCTGTACGTGATGGGCGCGAAGGGCCTGACCTACTACACCTTCCGTGGTCGCTCGACCAACGGTTCGTGGACCGGGTTCTCCCAGGCGCCCAACTACGCCGACGCTTCCGCCGCGTGCAACCACCTGGTGGAGGCATTCATGGCGGGCGCCGACGGCGAGGTGGCCGCCCCCAACGGGGTCGGCACCATGGCCGGCGTCGACGAACTGCACATCGTCTACACGCGTTTCGTGTCGATGCTGTCGCAGGTTCCCGAGGTGCGTCGCCTGGCTCCCATTCAGGTGAGCTACGTCGACGAGAACTTCGAACTCGGTGAGGACAGCTTCTCCGACGGCAGCTCCAACCCGGTTGCCCAGTACGAGTTCGAGCCGGACGCGGACCGCCTGCTGGGCGCGCTGCTGCCGAAGTACATCAACACCCGGATCTACTCGTCGCTGCTCGACGCTGCGGCATCGGAGTCGGCTGCGCGCCGCACCGCGATGAAGGCGGCCACCGACAACGCGACGGATCTGGTGAATTCACTGACCCGTACCGCGAACTCGCTGCGCCAGGCCGGAATCACGCAGGAAATCACGGAAATCGTCGGCGGCGCCAACGCGCTGGCGTCGAGCTCGGACCGCGACTAGACACGGAAGAGAACCAATGACCGCAGCTGTCACTAACGAAACCCGGGTTGGCGCCGGCACTGGCCGCGTCTCCCGCGTCATCGGCCCCGTCGTGGACGTCGAGTTCCCGCGCGGCTCGATCCCCGAGCTTTACAACGCGCTGAACGTGGACATCGCGCTCGCGTCCGTTGCGAAGACCCTGACCCTCGAGGTCGCGCAGCACCTGGGCGACAACATCGTCCGCACCATCTCCATGCAGCCGACCGACGGTCTGGTGCGTGGCGTCGAGGTGCGCGACACCGGCAAGCCGATCTCGGTGCCGGTCGGCGATGTCGTCAAGGGCCACGTCTTCAACGCGCTCGGCGACTGCCTCGACACCCCGGGCCTGGGCCGCGACGGCGAGCAGTGGGGCATCCACCGCCAGCCGCCCGCCTTCGACCAGCTCGAGGGCAAGACCGAGATCCTGGAAACCGGCGTCAAGGTCATCGACCTGCTCACCCCGTACGTCAAGGGTGGCAAGATCGGTCTGTTCGGTGGCGCCGGTGTCGGCAAGACCGTTCTGATCCAGGAGATGATCACCCGTATCGCTCGCGAGTTCTCGGGCACCTCGGTGTTCGCGGGCGTCGGTGAGCGTACCCGTGAGGGCACCGACCTCCACCTGGAAATGGAAGAGATGGGCGTCCTCCAGGACACCGCCCTCGTCTTCGGCCAGATGGACGAGCCGCCGGGCACGCGTATGCGCGTCGCCCTGTCGGCCCTGACCATGGCGGAGTACTTCCGTGACGTGCAGAACCAGGACGTTCTGCTCTTCATCGACAACATCTTCCGCTTCACCCAGGCCGGCTCCGAGGTCTCGACCCTGCTGGGTCGTATGCCCTCGGCCGTGGGTTACCAGCCCACCCTGGCGGACGAGATGGGTCAGCTCCAGGAGCGCATCACCTCGACCCGTGGCCGTTCGATCACCTCGATGCAGGCGATCTACGTCCCCGCCGACGACTACACCGACCCGGCGCCGGCGACCACCTTCGCCCACCTGGACGCGACGACCGAGCTTTCCCGCCCGATCTCGCAGAAGGGCATCTACCCGGCCGTCGACCCGCTGACCTCGACCTCTCGTATCCTCGAGGCTTCGATCGTCGGCGAGCGTCACTTCCAGGTGGCCAACGAGGTCAAGCGGATCCTGCAGAAGTACAAGGAGCTGCAGGACATCATCGCCATCCTCGGTATGGACGAGCTCTCCGAAGGCGACAAGGTCCTCGTGGGCCGTGCCCGTCGTCTGGAGAAGTTCCTCGGCCAGAACTTCATCGTGGCCGAGAAGTTCACCGGTCAGCCGGGTTCGGTCGTGCCGCTGGAGCAGACCATCGACGACTTCGACCGCGTCTGCAAGGGCGAGTTCGACCACCTGCCCGAGCAGGCGTTCAATTCGTGTGGTGGCCTGGACGACGTCGAGGCCGCCGCGAAGAAGATCGCCGGGAAGTAGTCACCCATGGCAACTGGGTCCGATTCAAATACCATGTCCGTTGATCTGGTCGCCGTCGAGCGACTGCTGTGGTCGGGCCGGGCGTCCTTCGTCTCGGCCCAGACCACGGAGGGTGAGATCGGCATTCTCGCCGGCCACGAGCCGCTGCTCGGCCAGCTGGTCGAAGGCGGCACCGTGACCATCGTGTCCGATGACAACGAGCGCGTTGTCGTCGCCGTGCACGGCGGATTCTTCTCCGTCACCGCCACTTCGGTGCGCGTGCTGGCCGAGTCCGCCGAATTCGCCTTCGACATCGACGAGGCGGCCGCCAAGGCCGTCATCGCCGATGCGGATGCGAGCCCGGCCGCGCTGGCCAAGGCACAGGGTCAGCTGCGGGCGCTCGAGAAGGCCGCCGCGGCTCACTGAGTTCGACGCTGAATACGACGGCGGCGGCCCCGGGGAAATCCC
>NZ_JBHWHH010000177.1:0-14982 GCF_042732555.1 Nocardia sp. NPDC059764 | reverse complement strand
GCGGGCAAACCGTCAGGCCGATTGCGGCGGAAGCAGACCGGCGCGGACGTCGTCGACCGTGGTGACCGGGAGGTCGCAGACCGAGCCGCGGCAGATGTAGGCGGCGGAGGTGTCGCGCACCGGCGGGCGGTCGGCCAGCAGGGGCTGGGAGTCGACGGCGCCGGAGACGATGACCGAGCCGCCCGGCGCAGCGGCACGGGCAGCCGCCACCAGCGTTGCGGCCCAGCCGGATTCACCGTCCGGGCCCGCCGAGACCGCCACCTGGACGGGCCCGCGCAGTGCGGCCTCGGCCACCGCGAGCCAGTGGCCCGCCGAGCGGGGCGCGCGAGCCAGCAGAACCGCCCCCCGCGCGAGGGTTTCGTCGGCGAGCTGCCGGTAGCGGGAGGCCCGATCCGGGTCGGTGAGCGCGGAGGCCGTGAGCAGGGCCTCGGCGAGAACCGAAGTCCCCGAAGGGGTTGCGCCGTCCAGCGGGTCGCGCGGCCGGGTCAGCAGGGTCTCGGCGTCGTCGGCGGTGTCGAACCAGCTGCCCGGGGTGTCCGCGTCGGCGAAATGCGTGATGGCCGCGTCGAGAACGCGCTGCGCCTCGGCGAGCCAGTCCCCGTCGACGGTCTGATGCAGCGCGAGCAGTCCCAGCGCGAGCCAGGCGTAGTCCTCGAGCACGCCCGCCGCCGTGCCGGGCACGCCGCCCAGCGAGGCGCGGCAGACCCGTCCGTCGGTCACGTGGGTGTCCAGCAGGAACCGCGCACACCGGACCGCCGCCGCGATCCACCCTGGATGCCCGTGTGCGGCACCGGCTTCCGCGAGCGCGACGATGGCCATCCCGTTCCAAGCGGTGACCACCTTGTCGTCCCGCTCGGGTTGCGGTCGCAGTTCCCGCGCCGCCGACATGGCCGCCCGGATGGCCTCGAACCGCTCGTGGTCCACGGGTTTCGGGTCGGTGTACCGCGTCAGCACCGAGGTGCCGTGCTCGAACGTTCCGGCCGTGGTGACACCGAAGATCTCCGCGGCCCAGGCCCCGTCGAGCGCTCCGAGTACCCCGTTGAGCTCGGCGGGCGTCCAGACGTAGGTGGCGCCTTCCACCCCGGGCTGCCCCGGTTCGAGGTGGGTGTCGGCATCCAGCGCGGACGCGAAGCCCCCCTGCTCTGTTCCCAGATCGGTCATGAGGAACTGCACGGTTTCGCGAGTTACCCGCAGCGCCAAGGATTCTCCGCCGCGCTCACCGCCGGGCGCGTCGAGCCCGCGTCGGGCCAGGTGCGCGTACACCCGCACCAACTGGGCGTTGTCGTACAGCATCTTCTCGAAGTGCGGCACCACCCACGCCGTGTCCACCGAGTATCGCGCGAACCCGCCCCGCAGCTGGTCGTAGATCCCACCTCGGGCCATCGCCTCGCAGGTGGACGAAACAGTGTGCAGCACACCGAGATCCCCGGTCAGCTCATAGTGCCGCAGCAACCCCTCCAGCAATGCCGACGGCGGGAACTTGGGCGCACCCCCGAACCCGCCGTGCTGAGCGTCCACATCCTTCGACACGGCCGAGACCGCGTGCTGCGCCAGGTCGGCGCTGATCCCGACCCCGGCGTCCGGCAACCCCGCCGTCTGCTGCCGCAGCGCCTCTCCCACCTGTGCCGCCGCGGTATTCACCTCGTCCCGCCGATTCCGCCACGTCTCCCCGACCGCGGTCAGCACCTGCGCGAACGACGGCATCCCGTGCCGCGGCGTCTTCGGGTAGTAGGTCCCGCAGTAGAACGGCTCCCCCTCCGGCGTCAGGAAGCACGTCATCGGCCACCCACCCTGCCCGGTCATGGCGACGGTGGCGTTCATGTACACCGCGTCCAGATCGGGCCGTTCCTCCCGATCCACCTTGATGCACACGAAGTTCTCGTTCATGAGCTCGGCGGTGGCCTCGTCCTCGAACGACTCGTGCGCCATCACATGGCACCAGTGGCAGCTGGCGTACCCGATCGACAGCAGGATCGGCACGTCCCGCGCGGCCGCTTCAGCCAAAGCTTCGGCACCCCACTGCCGCCAATCCACTGGATTATCGGCATGCTGACGCAAGTAAAGCGATGTGGCACCAGCCAATTCGTTCACACGCATCAACCTCCCGTTTCGAGCAGGCACCGAACGCACTCCGCCCGCCGCAACCTCGGTCCACAAGCTCAGACTTGCCAGAATGGCAAAATCCTGCCCTACCACGCCGACTAGTGGGCCATCACCTGAAGCGTAGTGCGCCATCACATGACGCGACACCACCGAGGCGACGGAACCTCAACCACCCGATGGGGGGCATCAGCATTCCGGTGAGGTGTTGTAGAGCCGCTGGAGGATAACTACCGTCGTGTCGTGGAATGTCCGCAGATCATCGGGGGCGACGCCGGCGAATAGCGAGCGGGCCATGTCGTCGCGCTGCTCTCGAAGCATGGCCGTGAAGGTACGTCCACACTCTGGGAGTGTCACCAACGTCCGTGGTCAATACAGCTAGCCAACCGACGCGCGAGGACCGCATCCACCGAGGCATCCGGCAGCGGGTCGCTTACGTCGTGGACAACGGTGGAGGCTGGTCAGGCGGTTCGTCGTCGCCCGGTGAACGCGGCGACCGGCACGACAGCGACGGCGAGGACGCCACCGGCGAGCGCCAGCGCCGGATAGCTGGTGGCGGCGACCATCAGTCCGGATCCCATGCCGCCGGTCGCTCCGGCGATGGCGATGGAGACATCGACCGCGCCTTGGGTTTTCGCGCGGGTCGCCAGTGGCACGGTGTCGGTGATGATGGCGGTACCCGCTACCAGTCCGAGGTTCCAGCCCAAACCCAGCAGTGCCAACGCGAGCGCCAGCAGCGCCACGGAGTCGCCGGGTGCGGACGCTGCGAGTACGCCCGCCGCCAGCAGTGTCACTCCGGATGCGGCGGCGACCGGCAGTCGGCCGTAGCGGTCGACGAGCCAACCGGTCAGCGGTGAGGGCAGGTACATGGCACCGACGTGGACGGCGATCACCAACCCGGCGGCGGCGGTGCCGTGACCGTAGTCGAGCATGTGAACCGGGGTCATGGTCATGATCGCCACCATCACCAACTGGGTCAGCGCCATCACGAATCCGCCTGCGGCGATGCCTTTTCCGGAACAATCGACGGATGAGGCGTCCGTGGCGGTCGGCGTCGGCAAGGCGCTGGGCAACGGCCGCCGGTTGCAGATCATCGACCTGCTCGCCCAGGGCGAGCGCACCGTCGAGGCAATTGCCACCGCGACCGGCATGAACCTGACCACCGCGTCGGCGAACCTGCAATCACTGAAGGCCGGTGGCCTGGTCGAAGCGCGTCGCGATGGCACTCCGGATTGGCCAGGTGAGGGCGGTGGCGGCGGTCTCGCACCCGGCCGCTCCGCCGCCCGCGGCGCTCGCCGAATCGTTCGAAGGAACAGACCAACGAACACAACGTCGAATGTCGAACGGCGCTAACACGATTCGATCAGCGGGACCCCGTGCTCACGCCGCCGCCATTGCTCGGTGAGGCGAGCGAGCCGGGCCGATGACGCCGCGCACGCCTGCAACCGCGCGCAACTGAAGGTCATGGCTTACGAATCCGGCCTGGTCAGCCCGCGCCAGTCCTGACATCCAGACGGAACCGCGGCCCCCACCCCCGCCCCAGCAGGTCCTGCGGCACTGGCAGATCTTGGACTAAGAATCTGGCAATTCTGGGATTTTACGGTCGCGAATATGGGAATATCTCGCTGTCAGATTCATGATTAGAGAGGGATCCACAGTGTCGGAGTCCAAGCTGATCGAGCGTCACCTGCAGGAAGTGCTGGCCGAGCTGGTCCACGAGGAACCCGTGGTCGTGCTGACCGGCGCCCGCACGGTCGGCAAGAGCACCCTACTCTCCGCCTGTGCGAAGACCGCAGGCCTTCAGGTTCTCGATCTCGATGACTTGGAGACCCGCCGAGCCGTCTCGGCCGACCCTGCGCTATTCGTCGCCTCGGACCGACCGGCACCGGTTTGCATCGACGAATTCCAGCATGTTCCTTTGCTCCTGGACGCCATCAAGGCCGAACTCAACAAGGATCTACGAGCTGGGCGCTTCATTCTCACAGGCTCGACTCGCTATGGGTCACTCCCGACCGCCGGGCAGTCGCTGACCGGCCGAGCTCATGTCGTGACGATGTGGCCGCTTTCGCAGGGAGAATTGTCAGGATCCCGCGAAACGGCCCTGGACACACTGATCAGCGACCCGGCATCACTGGTGACCGCAAACTCGTCGACGAGCACCCGCTCGGACTACGAACGAGCCATCCTGGCCGGAGGGTTCCCACTCGCTCTGGCCCGCGAACCTGGTCGCTCCCGCGATCGGTGGTTCCGAGACTTCGTCAACCTTGTCGTCGAGCGCGATGTCATGGAGATCCGCAAAGTCCGCCAGCGGCAAGTACTTCCACAAGTGCTTCAGAGGCTGGCGGGCCAGACCGGCCAAGTAGTCAACATCTCGAACATCGCCGACTCTGTCGGCCTCGACTCGAGCACTGTCAAGGACTATCTTGGCCTGCTCGAAGCGGTTTTCCTGATCCATCGCATCGAACCATTCACCCGATCCGCTACCCAACGAACCATTCGCAGCGCGAAGGTTCATGCTGTCGACACCGGCCTAGCCGCGTACCTCACCGGATTGACAGAACAGAAGCTGTCCAGCCGGATCCCCGCGACACTCACTCAGTTCGGCCATCTCGTCGAAACCTTCACCGTGAACGAGCTGATCAAGCAGGCCGGCTGGGCGCGACAGGAGGTCCAGTTCTCCCACTTTCGAACCCGCGATCAGCAAGAGGTCGATCTCGTCATCGAAACCGTCACAGGAACAGTCGCCGCGATCGAGGTCAAAGCATCAGGCACGGTGACCGACCGCGACTTCGAAGGACTCCGGATGCTTCGCGACAAACTGGGCAGTGCCTTCATAGGCGGCGCAGTAATCAACCTCGGCCAGAAGTCATACACCTACGAAGACAAGTTGCATGTCCTGCCCCTCGATCGACTCTGGACCCCTCGACCGGCAGCGGATGAAATTCCGGGAGCAGTCACGCCTTCGAATCGACATTGATCTGGACCGAATGAACCGCCGACAACGAATTTGAAACCAAAATAGGCCATCTATCTGCGCAAATTTGATTAGTAACCCTGAACCATCACATGGCACCAGTGGCAGCTGGCGTACCCGATCGACAGCAGGATCGGCACGTCCCGCGCGGCCGCCTCGGCCAGCGCCGCCGCATCCCATTCCCGCCAATGCACCGGATTCCCGGCGTGTTGACGCAGATAAGGCGAGGTGGCGCTGCCCAATCGGTTCATAATCCCCAGCCTCCCACATACCGTCGGCGACAGCGTCGGCGGCGGATCAGTGGGGCACCGCCGACGTGATGCGGTGTGACCGTTGTCAGATGGCGCTGCGGCTGAACCGGTAGGTGGCGTTGGAGGCGCCAGGGTTGGCGTTGTCGGCGCTCGGGGCGTCGGCGCCCGGGCCGGTGTAGGAGAAGGAGCCGGATTCGTTGGTCCGGCACCGCAAGGTGACCGAGTAGGAGACCGGGCCCGCGGCGGCCGTCTCGGTGGCGTCGATGACTGCGACGCCGGGCTCCGATGAGGTGTAGGTGTAGGTGCTGTCGTGCCACACCCCGGTCCCGGCCACCAAGTACTGCAGGGAGCTCTGGCTGGGGAACCG
Source organism: Nocardia sp. NPDC059764 (assembly GCF_042732555.1). Lineage (NCBI taxonomy): Bacteria > Bacillati > Actinomycetota > Actinomycetes > Mycobacteriales > Nocardiaceae > Nocardia > Nocardia sp. NPDC059764. The sequence goes on along the minus strand of NZ_JBHWHH010000177.1, from coordinate 9,290 downwards.
CACGATGGCCATGGATTCACCGTTGGCGGCGGCGGGGACGGACCGCGAGCCGCCGTACAGGATCAGATACTGGTTCGTGGTGTCGGCGGGGACGGTGCACGCACCGGGATCCGCATGTAGCGGACCGATAGCGGGCAGCATCCACGCGAGAGCGGTGACGCCGATAGCGGCGACACGGACGCCGGCCTGCATAGCTACTCCTCTCCATTGCACAACCACACCGCACGACTGAACGACCGCGGCACGGCGGTGTCGAATCTCGTTCGGGGACAGCGGATCGGCTACGGGAAGCACCAGTTCAGGGTGGCCGAGCCGGGCGTCGGGATGTGGACGCAGATGTTCACCCAGATATAGGGGGCGTCCACGTTCTGTACCGCGACCGGGCGGTTCACGGCCGCTTCCGTGGGTTCACTCGCCGACGCGGGCGCCGCGGCCGCCAAGGCGACCAGCGGGGCTGCGACCGCGGCGACCACCGCGGAGCGGGCGATTCCTGCAAGCATCTCATCAGCTCCTACGAGTCGAGAACGATGATGACGAGCTCGGAAGAGAAGCGCGACGAGGACCGACGCTAGGTCACGAAGACCATAGTTTGCCAGTCCTTTGCTACCGACTTGTCCGTTTCGTTATGGTCCACCTCGGCAGGCACCGGAGCGCCCCGCGCCCGAACACCCGCCCCACCCCAGATCCACGGGCGGTGCCCTCGAATGTCATGTTTCGAAACCAGAAGATCGCCACTCCCGCCGAAAATCGAAGCCGCCGCGAACCTTTCAGGGCCGCAGCGGCTTCGATGAAACAATCAGTTGGCGGCGTCCTTGCCGACGGACTCCTGATAGATGTCGGCGTAGGTCTGCGAGTCCCGGATCAGGTCATCGCAGAATGCCGCGACATCGGGGCCGATCAGTTCCATGACTCCGGTGCCGGCCGCGGCGCCTTCCTCGAAGAAATCGAGAAGCCCCGAGAGCAGATTTCCGCCGACCAGATCGACCGGGCCGACCTTGAAGAAGTACTTCTGAATCTCCTTGTAGACGATCTGATAGTCCGCCGGGAGCGCCTTGACCCGCGCGACGTGCGCTCGCCACTCCCGCTTACCTTCGATGATGTCGCGGATGCCCACGTTATCCTCCTAGCCGGCCGAGTTTCTTGGCGACGTTGTCGTTGAGCTGCTGACGCCATGTGTCGCGATAGCCCTTGGCTCCTTCGCCGCCCGCGATCGCCGCGCAGAAGCCCTTGATGTCGTCGCCCACCACCTCGCGAACACTCTGACCGTCCTCCGCCGCCTCTTCGAGCAGCCCCAGAGCGCCATCGAGGATCGGCATCAGGTTGCGGCCCGAGAAGTCCGAGTAGGGGGAGAGCTGAATCTTGATCGCGTCCCATGCCGTTCGATACTCCGCGGGGAGCGCCGCGGCCCGAGCGTCGAAAGCTTTGTACTCCTTGGTGAGATCGCCGCCGGTGACCGTTTCCCAGAACTTCATTTCCCACTCCCCTTGAGCTCGTCGATCCGCGCCGAGACGTATTCCCATTTCACCCAGAACGTCGCGAGTTCCTTACGTCCTGCTTCGTTGAGCGAGTAGAACTTTCGTGGCGGACCGACTTCGGATGGCCGCTTGGAGACGTCGACCAGGCCGTTCTTCTCCAAGCGCACCAGGATGGCGTAGACCGTGCCTTCGATGACGTCCACGAATCCCAGTTCATTCAGCCGGCGGGTAATCGCGTAACCGTATGTCTCCTGGTTTCCGATGATCTCGAGAACACACCCTTCGAGCGTCCCCTTGAGCATCTCCGTCAAGTTGTCCGTAGCCGCCTCCTCTCCTCGGACCACGCTATTCAGTGGTACTGACTACCACTAAACTGTATCGCAGAGTAGCGGTAGTCGGCAACACCGAGTAGCGGATGCTGGAGTCGAGATCCGCGATCAGGCCAATTCCACCGGTGGACGTTCGCGACGATGCCGTTCTACATATCGACCATGAGGACAACGGAATTGGGGCGATTCGGCAGGGTCGTCGCGGTGTCGGCGTCAGGACCCGGCGGCGCCGGGGCACAGGAATTCGGTCAGGGCAGCGGCGACGGCATCGGGGTTCTCCAGTTGCGGGTAGTGCCCGGTGACCGGTGGTTCGTCGAGGACGGTGATCGTCGCGTGCGGGAGTCGCTCGCGCAGCCGGGGTAGGACGTGGGCGCCGCTGACCGGGTCGGCGGGGCCCCAGACGAACAGCAGCGGGCCGGGGTACTGCTCGAGCGCTGCGCTCCATCGGTCGGCGTGCCGGCGGCGCTCGTCGATGTAGTGAAGCAATCGATGTTGGACGCGTTTGCCCTCGCTCATGGTCGTGGCCAGCCACATGTCGTGGAGCAGTTCATCGCTCACCGGACGACCGAGGATCTCCCGCAAGGACTTTCGGTACATCCGCTCGGAGGCCAGGTGCTGGGCCACGGCACCGAGCGGACCGTACAGTAGCTTCTGTACACGAGTGGGCCGGTGCAGGTCGGGATACAGCCCGCCATTGAGGAAGGCGGCCGCGGTGATCCGGCTCGCGTCGCGGTGCAACAGCTCCTGCGCGACCGAGACCCCGTAGTCGTGCGCTACCAACGCGGTCGCCCCGATCCCGAGCCGCTCCCACAGCGCCTCCACGATCGACGCCTGCTCGGTGATCAGATAGTCGTGCCGCGCTGGTTTCGCGCTGGCCCCGAACCCGAGCAGGTCGAGTGTGGTGACCCGGCAACCGGATTCGACCAACCGCGGCACGATCGGCGCCCAATCGAGGGACGAGGTCGGGAAGCCGTGCAGCAGCGTCACCGGACGGCCGTCGACCGGTCCGTCCTGCCGGTGGAAGATGTCGTGACCGCTGATTCCACCGGCGATCCATTCATCGAGCCTGGGTTGCATCGTCGCGGGTCCTCCTGGGTTCGGCCGCCGGGGCGCGCACGGCCGTTCCAGTGTGCCCGACCACTCAGTGGATGAGCTCGGCCTGCGGGAAGGTCCAGGTGCCGTCGAGGATGTTCCGGTAGGGGCGATAGAGGCGGACCATGCAGTTCCAGCCCGGCATGATGGGCAGGCAGTTGGGGATCTGGCCGTCGCAGCCGCCGAACCGGATGTCGACCGAACCGTCGGCGTTCTCCTCGGCGGCGGTGCCGTATCGCCGCTGTTGGATCCCGAGCCCCATGGTGGACATTAGCGACATTAGGGCAAACCCTCGATGCTCGCCACTCTTCTCGAAGTTCACGGACACATGACCCTTCTGCGGCGTCAATAGCCGGGCGTCAATAATCGATCGAGCTGGACTTTTCCCTGAACCAGGGAGAGAGTTTAGGAGAGACTAGTTCCAGCTGATTGTATTTTTTCGCACCGAAATCATCGGAACAGGGTGAGTGGCAATTAGTCAGCTACCGACACTCTCGCGCTACCGTCGGACCCGTCGGCAGTCGCCACATCCCGATGTCGTGAGCTACAAGGAGAGCCCTCGTGCGCCCGCTACGCGTCCCGATCACCCTGGCTGTCTCCGCCGCCGCGTCGTGCGTGCTCGCCGCCGCGCCCGCGACGGCCCAACCGCAGTTCACCCCCGAACCCGGAGGCGTGATCAAGGTCGAGTCCGCGCCCGGCGAATGGTGGAAGTGCGGTCTCTACAGCATCGATCCGCCCACAGCGCGCGGCTTGCCGCCAGTGGTCGACTACCCGCCCGGTTCCTGGTCACCGCCCGGCGGCGATCCGGCGGTCCAGGCTCCCGACTTCACCACCGGCCCCGCCTATGCCCAATTCACGCCCGGCGCAACGGTTCTCGCCGACTGCGTCAGTGAGTACCTGCCGGTGTTCTGGGTCCAGATCCTGCACGCCGACGAATAAGGAGAGACATCATGCTGATCCTGCTGGGCATTCTCGCCTCACCCCTGATCGCGCTCACCGCCCCGATCTGGGCGCCCATGCTGCTCATCACCGAACTCGGCGGAGCCCTCGCGGTCACGCCCTGACATCGCTGAACACCCGCTCCACTAACCCGAGTCGTCGATCTCGCCGGATCCGTCCGGCGGAAACAGGAGGCAGGCAGTGAGCACGACCGAACCGAGCCAGTTCATCATCGAGCAGAACAAGCGTCTCGGCGCCGATCTGCCCTTCGGCGACACCACCGACCAGCAGGACGCCGACCGCGGCTTCATCGCCGCCCTCGAGCCCGGCGTGGTCAAGGACGCCGACGGGAATGTGGTGTGGGACAACGACTCCTACAGCTTCCTGCACGGCGCCTGCCCGTCCTCGGTGAATCCGAGCCTGTGGCGGCAGGCCGGGCTGAACATCCGGCAGGGCCTGTACGAGGTGACCCCGGGGATCTACCAGATCCGCGGCCTCGACCTGTCGAACATGACCCTGATCGAGGGCGACACCGGCGTGATCGTGATCGACCCGCTCATCTCGGCCGAGACCGCGAAGGCGGGACTCGACCTGTACCGCGCGCACCGCGGCGACAAGCCGGTGACCGGCCTGATCTACACCCACTCGCATGTCGACCACTTCGGCGGCGCGGACGGCGTCACCACCCAGGAGGACGTGGACGCGGGCCGCCTCCCGGTGATCGCGCCCGCCGGATTCCTCGAGCACGCGGTCGCCGAGAACGTCTATGCCGGAACGGCGATGGCCCGGCGCGCCGCCTACATGTACGGCGCCGCGCTCCCCCGCGGACCCAAGGGCCAGGTGGGCGCGGGCCTCGGGCAGACGACCTCCACCGGCACGGTCACCCTGATCGCGCCGACCCACGACATCACCGAGACCGGTCAGGAGATGACGGTCGACGGGGTCCGCATCGTCTTCCAGATCACGCCGGGAACCGAAGCGCCGTCGGAGATGAACTTCTACTTCCCCGGCCACCGCGCACTCTGCATGGCGGAGAACGCCACCCACACCCTGCACAATCTGCTGACCCTGCGCGGTGCGCTCGTGCGCGACCCGCATGTCTGGTCGCAGTATCTGACCGAGTCGATCAACCTGTTCGGCTACGAGTCGGACGTCGTGTTCGCCTCGCACCACTGGCCGACCTGGGACACCGAGCGCCTGGTGGAATACCTTGCGCTGCAACGGGACCTGTACGCGTATCTGCACGACCAGACGCTGCGGCGGCTGAACCAGGGCTATGTCGGCAGCGAGATCGCCGAAGCCATCGAGCTGCCCCCGGCCATCGCCGCGTCCTGGCACGCGCACGGCTACTACGGCTCGGTCAGCCACAATGTGAAGGCCATCTACCAGCGCTACATGGGCTGGTTCGACGGCAATCCCGCGCACCTGTGGGAGCACCCGCCGGTCGAATCGGCCACCCGCCATGTGGAATTCATGGGCGGCGCCGACGAGGTGCTGCGCAAGGCGCGCGCGGCCTACGACGCGGGCGACTACCGCTGGGTCGCGCAGGTGGTCAACTACGTCGTCTTCGCCGACCCCGCCGACACCGCCGCCAAGTCGCTGCTCGCCGACACCTACGAGCAGCTCGGCTACGGCGCCGAGAACGGCACCTGGCGCAACTTCTTCCTGATGGGCGCCTACGAACTCCGCAACGGCAATATCGGCACCCCCACCCAGACCACCTCCCCGTCCATGATGGCGGCGCTGACCATCGACCAGGTCTTCGACGCCCTCTCCCTGCGGCTCGACGGCCCCAAGTCCTGGCACGAAAAGGCCATCAGCGACTGGGTTTTCACCGACGAGAAGCGCACCCACCGCCTCGAACTGCGCAACGGCGTCCTCATCCACTTCGACCGCCGCGAGGGTGACAAACTCCCGCCCGCCGACGTCACCTTCACCCTCACCCGCGCCACCCTGATCGGCGTCCTGCTCGGCGGTCAGGACATCAGTTCGGCCGTCAAGTCCGGCGCGCTCACCATCGACGGTGACGCCCAGAGCTTCGTCAAACTCACCGCCCTGTTCGACGAACCCGACCCGGATTTCGCCATCGTCACCCCCGAATAGGCGGTTCCGCCGTACGGGTCGCGCTAGGATCTGGCGACCCGTACGGGCGCCCGAATCTCTACCGCACGAAATGCCGAGGACCATGAGCCGTTTTCTCTCCGCCGTCGCGATGGTCTTCGGAGGGGCGGCGCTGATCAGCGGCCTCACCGCACCGGTGGCCGGGGCCGACACCGATCCGGCGGCCTCGAACGGCGGGAAGACGCTGGTCGTCATGGGCGATTCGAATACGGCCAATGCCACCTGGTCGACCATGCAGCCGCAGCCCGCCGGGGTGGCCTGCCCGCATCTGCCCACCTCCTGGCCGAATCAGCTGGCGGATCGGATGGGATTGTCGGCGACCCAGGATGTCGCGGACGTGTCCTGCGTCGGCGCGTACATGTGGCGGCACGGGGAGGACCACTTCTGGACCGCGCTCACCGAGGCGCGGCAGGCGGCCGCGGACGGGGCGTTCGGGCCGCGGACCAAAGCGGTGCTGCTGCAGTTCGGTCTGAACGATGCCTGGGGCGCGGACCATGTGGCACAGAACGAGCTGGTGCCGTGTCTGCTCGATGTGCTGCGCGGGTGCAGCACGGCCGACGCCGCCACCAACGCCAATCCGCCCGCGCTGCTGACCGGGCAGGACTACGTCGACCACCTGCGCGACATCGTCACCTACATCCGCTACTACGCGCCGAACGCCCGGATCGTGCTGGTCGGCTACCAGGAGCTGCACACGCCGGGTGATCAGGCGATCTGCATGGGCGTACTGGGTGTTCCGGTCGGCCTGCCCCGGGCGGGAGCCGTCACCGACGTGTTCGACAGCCTCCGAACCGCTCCGCGGGACGGGGCCGCCGCGCTCGGGGTCGAGTACTTCGATGCCGCCGCGGTCACCGCGGGCCACGGACTGTGCTCCCCCGACCCGTGGCTGAACGGCATCTTCACCCCGGGTCCGGACTGGTACGGGCAGCCGGGCCACCCGACCGTCCTGGGCGACGCCGCCGTCGCCCAGGGCTTGCACCAGTTCCTGACGGCCCGATGAACGAAGGCTCCCACCCGAATCCGAGATTCGAGTGGGAGCCCGATCGTGGCCGAATTCGGTGCTAGGGCACGACGACGTCGAGGTTGGCCGGGACGCTCGGGCGGTCGGTGCGGATGGTCAGGTGCACGCGGCCCGGTCCGGTGTTGACCGGGAAGATGGCCGGATAGGTGCTGCTCTGCCCCGCGGCGATGAAGCGGGTGACGCTGCCCTGCTGGCCGGTGTCGGCATTGGTCCAGTCGATGACGGCATTGACGTCACAGGCCAGCAGTGTCGGGGCCCAATTGCCCAGCAGGGAGAAGCCCTGGCTGATGCGCAGGATCACCGAGTGTGAGGTGCCCGGCGCTTCGGAGTACTGGTAGAGCGGGCCATCGAAAGCCGTGCCGCCGACCGAGAACATGCCCGCACAGACACCGTTTCCGACGGTGAAGACCGGGCCGGTGTTGAAGCTGTTCTGCACGCAGGAACGCGGTTCGGTGTTCGACCAGCCGAGCTGACAGGGGCTGCCGGGTTCGGCGCCGGCCGGTGCGGCGGCGACGGCCGCGCCGGCTCCGAGGATGGCAACGGCGGTCAAGCTATTGATCGTTCGTTTCATCATCGGCCAATCCTCACAGCCGACACCGGGTCGCTGTCAACTGTCTCCGGCGCGTGTCCCCGCCCTAATTCGCCGAAAGTTCCGGCGCAGACGGCCTTTTCGCGCAGGCCAGCAACCGTGTGCATACCTATACCCCCAGTAGGTATGAGAAGGGTCACACTGCTCCGGGCTGTTCTTCACATACCCCACGGGGGTACCAATGGACGGGTTGGAACAGTCAGTGGCCGCCCGGCCGCCCGATACCTCTGTCAGGGAGTGATTCCTATGTCCACCCACACCACCGCGCCGCCCCCGTCGCGGCGCTGGATCGCCTTGGGGCTCATCGCCCTCGCCCAGTTCATCGTCATCATGGACACCTCGATCATCGGCGTCGCGCTGCCGGAGATGCAGGACGCGCTGGGGTTCTCACAGGAGAACCTGTCCTGGGTCTTCAACGCCTACGTGGTCGTATTCGGCGGCCTGCTGCTGCTCGGCGGCAAGCTGTCCGACATCGTCGGCGCCCGACGGATCTTCCAGACCGGCTGGGGCATCCTCGCGGTCGGTTCACTGGTCGCCGGTCTCGCCGGAAACGCCGCGGTGGAACTGATCGGACGCGGTGTCCAGGGCGCGGGCGCGGCCCTCATCGCACCCTCCGCCCTGACCCTGCTGATGATGCTGTTCGGCGGCAATCCCGGCGAACTGACCAAGGCCTTCGCCGTCTACGGCGCAGCCGCGCCCGCGGGCGGCACCGCCGGCGTGTTCCTGGGTGGGCTCATCACCCAATACGCCTCGTGGCCTTGGGTTTTCTACATCAATATCCCGATCGCGCTGGTAGCCCTGCTGGCCGCCCCGGCCCTGGTGCCCGACGGCGCGATGGCCCCGCACGCCTCGGTGGATCTGCTCGGCGCGGTGACAGCGACGCTCGGACTGGGCGCGGCGGTCTTCGGTGTGGTGCGCGGGGATTGGTCCGCCACCTCCACCTGGGTGGTGCTGGCCGCGGCCGTCGCCCTGCTCGGCGCGTTCATCGCGATCCAGGCCCGCCGCCGCGACCCGCTCATGCCGCTGAGCATCTTCCGCGCACCCGACCTCGGCGCGGCCAACCTCGCCCAGGTACTGCTGGGCGCGGCGTGGGTGCCGATGTGGTTCTTCCTGAACCTGTATCTGCAACAGGTGCTGGGCTATTCGGCGTTCCCGTCGGGTGCGGCGCTGCTGCCCATGACCGCGCTCATCATGGTCGGCATGATCGCGATCTCACCGAAACTGTTCGCACGCTTCGGCGCTCGCACCATGACGGTCGCGGGCCTGGTCATCCTGGCCGCCGGACTGGCGTGGCTGTCGTTCATCCGTCCCGACGGCAACTTCTGGATCGACGTGCTGCCCGGTTCGCTGGTGGCGGCGCTGGGCATGTCGCTGGCCTTCATTCCCACACTGCAGACGGCCATTTCGGCCGCGCCGCCGCAGGAGGGCGGCCTCGCCTCGGGCATCGTGAACACCGGCTACCAGATCGGTTCGGCCCTGGGCCTGGCCGCGGTCACCGCCATCGCGGCGAACGCGGGCGCCGACCGGCTCGGTGACACCGCCGCCCTGACCGACGGCTTCTCGGCGGCGTTCGTCACCGCCGGCATCATCGCCGTCGGCGCGGCGGCGCTCGCCCTGGCGACCTTCCGGTCCCCGGCCCGGCGTGACCAGGAGGTCTCGGCTGCCGCCTGACATCCGAACAGTCGCGACCGAATCGGCGATGGCTCGGTGGGATTCTCCCCACC
>NZ_JBHWHH010000176.1:0-15078 GCF_042732555.1 Nocardia sp. NPDC059764 | reverse complement strand
CCGGTTTACTCGTGGTCCAGGAATCGGCGCGGTGTCAGCATTTTCAGCAAGGTGCTCGGCCTGCCGGGGACCATGAGCGCGCCGGTGCCGGTGGCGACCAGGATCAGTCTGCGGCAACGACGCGGATATTGAAACGCGAACTGCTGGGCCAGCGCTCCGCCCCAGGAGAAACCGCGGAAGTTCGGCATTGCCCAAGTCGCGGGCGCGCCGATTTCCGGCCGGGCGCACGCGTGCGCCATTGTCTCGGGAGGACGAAATCCCGTGGGCGAGTTGTCACGCGCGCAGCAATCGGCGATCCGGCTATCCCGTCGACGGACGCAATACCGCCGCCCCATACCAATGACACGCCAGCAGCGCCAGCTCCACGTCGAGCCGATCGTCGCCGATCGGCCGCCCACGCCGCGCGACGGCACGGCCGACGCGATACTTGACCGAGTTGAAATGCAGATCCACCTCCGCCGCCGCGGCCTTGTAGCTGGATCCGGTGCGCAGGAACACCCGTAAGGTGTCGCGCAGGCGTGCGTCGTTCTCGTTGTCGCAGGCCAGTTCTCCGAGCACGTCGTACACCCAGGCCCGAGCTTCACCGAGATCGGCGCCCAGCAGGGCTGCGGCGGCCAGCCCGGGATCACCTGCCGCGACGACGGTCGCTGTATGCAGTCCGCGAGCCAAGGCGACAGCGCGGGCGCGCTGGGCGCTCCGGTGCGAGTGCCGGAATCCGTCGAGACCCGCACCGACAGCGCCGATGGCGATACTCGGTGCACCCTGACGCGCGCCCGCGACCTTCCGAATATCGGCGACTCTGTCTCCCGGTTCGGCCCGATACGGCAGCCAGGCCCAGGCGCTGACCTGATCGGCCGCGACGATCAGGGGGGCCGCGGCAACGCCGACAGCGTCGGCCAACTCGCGAACCCAGCGCTGCAGCCGAGCTATGGCATCGGTGTCGGAGTCCGGGTACCACAGCACCAGCGCGAGGTGCTGCCAGCGCAGCGGATACCGGATGGCCTCGGTGACCGCGTCGACATCGATGCTGGTGCGGCCGTCGAGCACTTCCCGGACCCGGATCGCGCGAATGCTGTTCTGGTTCTCCAGCCAGCGCGCGCGTTCCTCGTCGTAGACGGCCACGACCTGCTCGGTGATGCGGTCGATGTACTCGAACAGGATCGCGGTGATGCGCTCGACGACGGTGATGCGCTCATCGGCCGGAATCGTGAGTGTGTGGAGTTCGGCGAACACCAGCTCCGTCATCCGGCGCTGGCCGAGACGATAGGCCCGGATCAGTGCGGTGGACGGAGTCCCTTGCTGCGCAAGCCGTCTGGCGTACTCGACCGCAGCGGGCGGAGCCTGGATTCCGGCGACCGGGAGGCCGTAGCGCAAGGCGTTGAGGATGGTCCCGACATTGGCTTCGACGCTGGCGCCGAGCAATTCGCCGGTGCGCGGGTCACCTCGCAATTCTGCGATATCGCCTTCCAGCGAGCTGCGGATGCCCGCGCTGACATCGCTCACCCGGCTGTTCATCCGGGTGGCTATCGCCGCGATGAAGCGGTCCTCATCGACGTCGTCGCGACGCACATTCGCCATACCTGCACCCTAGAACCGGCGTACATTGTCCGGGTCGCGATTTTCGATCTTCTTGTCTTCCCGAGACAAAGGTCGATCGAGACTTCATTACGGCGTAACAGCGACCGCGCAGCGTCCGCTCCCTATCGTGGTCCAGGTCACTGCGCCTGATTCCGAGGGCTTTGGATCACTTCACCGCTGGCTAGGACTGCTGATGAACTTCCCCGAACTACCGGACGTACGCGCCTTCGCGAATCCGGAGGCCCCGGCGATCGCCGACGACCATATGGAGCTGGACAACGCGGCGTTCCTCGACTCGGTCCGCCGCGCGGCGGCCACGCTGCGCGCGTGCGGCGTCGACCGCGGCGACGTGGTCGCGGTCATGCTGCCCAACACCGCCGACCTGATCGTGTGCCTGTTCGCGGCCTGGCGCCTCGGCGCGGCGGTCACCCCGATCAACCCGGCGCTGGCGCCCGCGGAAGTCGCCTACCAGCTCGCCGACGCCGATGCCGCCCTGCTCGTCACCGCGGAGCCGATCGCCGCGTCGCCGGTGCCGACGATTGTTCCGGTGTGGCAGTCGAGTGCCGCCGAATTCGATTCCGTGACCGATCCCGCCGCCTTCGACGAGCTGGCCTTGGCGCTGCTCATCTACACCAGCGGGACCACGGGCCGCCCCAAGGGCGTCATGCTCGATCACGCGAATCTGAATGCCATGTGCCGCATGGTGATCGACGGACTGTCGCTCGGTCCTGCCGATCGCAGCCTGTTGATCCTCCCGCTGTTCCACGTCAACGGCATCGTGGTCTCGGTACTCTCACCGCTGCTGGCCGGCGGAAGCACAACCGTCGCGGGCCGCTTCCGCGCCGAGGACTTCTTCGTACGGCTCGAATACAGCCGCGCGACCTACTTCTCGGCGGTACCGACGATCTACACGATGCTGTGCGATCTGCCCGCCGAGTTGCGACCGGACACCTCGGCGGTGCGGTTCGGGATCTGCGGTGCGGCGCCGGCGAGTGTGGAATTGCTGGACAAGTTCGAAACCCGTTACGGCATACCGATCATCGAGGGCTACGGGTTGTCCGAAGGCACGTGCGCCAGCACTCTCAATCCGCCGGCCGGTCCGCGTAAACCAGGCACCGTCGGACTTCCGCTGCCGGGCCAGCGGATTCGCATCGTCGCCGACGACGGCGCCGCGGTCGCCGCGGGCGAGCCCGGCGAGGTCATGGTGTCCGGGCCCAATGTCATGCGCGGCTATTTGAACAAGCCCGAGGAGACCGCGAAAACCTTGGTGGACGGCTGGCTGCGCACCGGCGATATCGGCTTCCTGGATTCCGACGGCTATCTCGTCCTGATCGATCGTGCCAAGGACATGATCATTCGCGGTGGCGAGAACATCTATCCGAAGGAGATCGAAACCGTCGCCTATCAGCTGCCGGAAATCGCCGAGGCGGCCGCCGTGGGCCGCGCCGACCAGGTGTTCGGCGAACAGCCGGTCCTGTTCGTCTCGCTCACCTCCGGCCACGCTCTGGTCGGCGGCGAGATCGACCGCCACCTGCGCGGCTCGCTGGCGAAATACAAGCTCCCCGTGACTATCACGGTACTCGACGCACTGCCCAAGAACCCAGTCGGCAAGATCGACAAGCCCGCATTGCGCAGGCTCGCCGCCGAGGCCGCGCGATGAGCACGGCGACCATCGTCGGCAGCGGGCCCAACGGTCTCGCCGCCGCCGTCGAATTGGCCCATGCCGGTGTCAACGTCACCGTGCTCGAGGCCGCGAACGAGATCGGGGGCGGCACTCGCACCTGCGAGGCCATCGTCCCGGGGTTGCTGCACGACCAATGCTCGGCCACCCACCCGATGGCTGTCGGATCCCCATTCTTGTCCGGGCTCGAGCTGGAACGCTACGGACTGTCATGGCGCACACCGGAAGTCGACTGCGTCCACCCGCTCGACGACGGCAGCGCGGGTGTACTGCACCGCGCCGTCGAGCAGACCGCGGCCGGGCTCGGCGGCGACGCCAACCTATGGCGACTGCTGTTCGAGCGGCCCTCGGCACGCTTCGACGCACTGGCCCAGGACATCATGGGCCCGCTACTGCGGTTCCCACGCCATCCGCTGACACTGGCACGATTCGGCATGCCGACCGTGCTCCCGGCCTCCACCCTCGCGCGGGCGTTCCGCACTGATCAAGCCCGCGCCCTGTTCGGGGGTGTCGCCGCCCACGCCTTCCGGCCCCTGCACTACCCCATGACCTCGGCGATCGGGCTCGGCATCCTCACCGCCGGACACCGCTACGGCTGGCCCGTCGCCGCGGGCGGGTCGCAATCGATCACCAATGCGCTCGCGGCGATGCTCGCCGACCTTGGCGGCAAGATCGAGACCGGCATCCGCGTCGATGCCGCGTCACAACTCCCGCCCGCCGACGTCACTCTCTTCGACCTCGCACCCGACGCCATCGCCGGAATTCTCGGCGACGGCCTCCCGCCGCGAATCGCCAGGGCCCTGCGGCGATTCCGGCAGGGACCGGGGGCCTTCAAGGTCGACTTCGCGGTACAGGGCGGCGTGCCGTGGACCAATCCGGACGCACACCGAGCCGGCACCGTGCACCTGGCGGGCACGTACGACGAACTCGCCGCCACCGAGCGCCGGATCCACGCCGGACGCATGCCGGAACGACCGTTCGTGCTCGTCGGCCAGCAATACCTCGCCGACCCCCAGCGCTCGGTCGGAGACATCCATCCGATCTGGAGCTACGCCCACGTGCCCAACGGATACACCGGCGACGCGACCGCGGCGATCATCGCCCAGATCGAACGCTTCGCACCAGGATTCAGCGACCGCATCATCGGCCACACCGTCCGCGATACCACCGCCATGGCCGCCTACAACCCCAACTACGTCGGCGGCGACATCATGACCGGTTCCAAGGACATCCGCCAACTCGTCTTCGGCCCCCGAATAACCCTGTCGCCGTATACGATCGGGCTCCCCGGAATGTACATCTGCTCGGCCGCCACCCCACCGGGACCCGGCGCCCACGGCATGTGCGGAGCCAACGCCGCCGAGGCGGCACTCCGATATCTCCGGCGCTGACACCCGCCCGGTCCCCGCAATACATGATGGCCATGTGGTCCGCGCGACCACGGTTCCCTCCGCGGCTAACCGGCGACGGATCCGTCGCCATGTTGAGCTCCCCAGGGACGTCAGCGAGGTCGTGAGATCACAAGGTCGGCAACCCAGCGATCACGGTCCCACCCGTTCCGCCCAGTCCAGCGGAAAGGACCTGGTAGCCATGCATTTTACGATGTTTCAGACGCCACCAGTTCGGCGCTATGCAGCCCACCTGTGCCGCAGGAATCCGCGAGGCAATCCCGACCTCTGCAAACACCAAATGACATTGCACTGGCAATCACCAGCGCGAAACCGACTCGAACCGGCCGCGAATCCGGACAACTCGGGAAACAGCCCGTCGTGGATGGTGGCCACCACCGTGGAGGTCGTCGGCGCATCCAGCGGAATCGACACCACCTGCGACAGACCGTCGTTCTCGGTGTAGATCGACTTCCCGTCCGCGGCCAGGGCAATCCCGTTGGGATAGGGCGTATTAGACCACCGCGGGTCGAATTCGCCCGTGGACGGCCGATACCGGCTCAGTCCCGCCGGCACCGGAATCGACAGGTTGGAAATGATCAGATCCCCATCGGGCAGCAACAGCAGCCCGTTCGGATACCACAGCCCGCTCAGCAGCGTGGTCACCGCGCCGGTCGACATACCACCGATCCTGAACAAGATCGGCTGCAGCGTAACGACGACTCACAGATCGTCGGGCAAGACCTGAAACGCGGAGTACCGACTCAGCGGCCGCAACACGCGAAAGTCTCTGCGGTCCAACGTCAGAATACGATCGGTGTCGAAGTGGTCGGCCAGCACCACGCAGGTTGCGTCGACGATATCGAGGTCGAGGTCATAGTAGGCAGAACGGATCTCCAACGCCGAACGCAACTGCGCCGCTCCGATTTCCCCGACAACCACCCGGGTGGCGGCAATTCGATCGGCCAACTTGCCGAGCACCGCATCGGCGACCTTCCGACCGGCACGCACCGTCGCCACGTGGTGCACCTCGGTCAATGCGAGCGGACTCACGACCAGTGCACTCGCAGCATCCGCCGCCCGCCGCACCGCGAAGTGTTCCGGATCCGAACGGTTGAACAACGCCAGCAGTCCCGAAGTATCCGCGACAACGATCATGCGGGCCGATTCATCGCGTCGTGGATATCATCCTTACCGATTGGACCACCCATATCGAACGTGTCCTCGTCCTCGACCAACGGCTCGTCCCACCGACGATGCCTCATGAGGTACTCGCGAACCGCATCCCGCGTGATCTCATGCTTGGAACGCCCTTCCACCTCAGCCTGCGCCTCTAGCGCGGCCTCCTCATCGCTGGGAAAACGCATAGTCCAGGCCATAGCTCAAGATACCACCCGTGATACCAGCCCCGCCCTCCGTCAATCGTGACGTTCAACCCTTCCCACCAGAGCACACTGCGGCCCAGACCGGCCCCCGGCCCCGCATCACCTCCTACGAAATCGGCACCCCCGTCGGCTCGGTGCGCGCTGCCGCCCAAGCGGTCAGCCGCGTCCTCGCACACGCGGCGCAGCAAATCCGGCTGCTCGCCGTACTGCCGATAGCGGGAGTTGCCTGTTCCGGGTGTCGTTGCATGGGCGGCCACCGCCAGCTCGAGATGTCCGGCGGGTGCCCACTGGCTTGACCCAGAGTTTCGGCCCCGCTGCCGTGGGGTGGTTCGGGTTGATCATGGTTAGGGCCACTTTCGAAGCAGCCGCAGACACCCGGTCATAGGTCCGAAGTTGGTCGAACGTCCGCGACCGCGGTGATGTCCGGCCCGGCGCCGGGCAGCGCTTTTCGCCACGATTCAGGGTACTTGGGCACCATGGTTCCAGGAGGAGGAACCATGACAACGCCCGCTACCGGCGCACCCAAGCGGCCAGCGCCACTGAAGATCGACGCAGCCACCGACGAACTTATCTCCCAGGCAGCCCACTTCCTCGGAATGACCAAGAAGGACTTCGTCGCCGAGGCTGCTCGTGTGTACCTGGAACAGAAGAGACAGGAGATCCGCCGCGGCATGATCGAGTCGATGAAAGTCCTCGACGGGTCCCTCGGCGCCAGCGTCGCCATGCTGACCGGCCTATCCCCCCAGCAGATCGAAGAACTCGGAGGCGTCGGCGACTGGGAGGAATGAGACGATGACCGTGCGGCCGACACTGCGCTGCGTGCGCGAGGACCTGTGTCTTCCACTTCCTCCCGTCAACGTCCCGCTGGACCGGATCGATCACCCGATCCTGGCCAAGGCACGAGAACAGTTCGCCAACCCCGACACTCCACACGAGCGCATCCGCGCCATCGACGACACAATCCTGTTCAAGGTCAAGGTGAACCGTTGGCGAGGAGCTGTCTACCTCGACGAGCCGGACGCCGAGATTCCGGCCTGGCTCGTCTGCGCCGGAACTCGCGAAGACGGTTCCACCAACGACTTCTACGCAGCCCTGCAGCATCAATGCCAGACCGCTCGACAGCGCTACAACGCCGCACACGACAAGCCACTCACTACCGATACCCATAGCCGACATTTGTTGCCGGACAACGACGATCACGACCGATACGGCTCGAAGCAGCCACCCGATTCGCGCTCCGGTTGACCACGACGATCACCGAACTCGTCATCGGATCACTGCACGACGGCCACGAACACGCCGTCGATCTGGCCGGATTCCGCCTCGGCGTCCAGATTCGCGCGGACCACGGCCACGAAACCTATGTGGCCACCCAATCTCACCGCCGTCATCCTGCACCGAGTCCCCGGCTGCGCACCCGATGGCTGGTTTCCCGAATCCTCCCTCCCCGAACGCGAACTCATGCCCGCCGAACAGGTCTGGTCCAACCTCATGGACCCCAAACAAGCCGCTCGGCTCCTGGCACGAGACGACTGACACCGCGCCACGTCGTTGCCACTTCGACCGGGTCCCTTCGTGGTTGACCGTACGACTCGCCTCATCCCGTGACGCGAGCGGAACTTCGCTCGCGCTCACGGACCAGGCGTGCGGTTCTGTCCGCCCACTCGACCGGGCCCCGGCCAGCCGTGCGCCAGCACCAGTTCCGGGGTGCTGCTTTCCGGCGTGTGGACGACACCCTACGGCTCACCCGCCCCGCGGCCACCCGCAAAGCGGGCCTGCCGACCGTCGATGCCTTCCAGCGCGTATCCGCACCACCCTTCGCCACTCTGGGTGATGCGATAGCCCATCATGCCGTCCTTTGACCCGAGCGGTGAGGTGGTCACTCCCGGGGGCAACGGTGCGTACGACAGCAGTGTCCAAGCGAGAGTCCTGCCTTCCGGGACATCGGCATCGGTGAAAAACTCAGGCAGGCAGTCGGTTTCTCCGCGGTCACCCATGATCGAGGTGACCGCGGACCAACTGTCGGGGTGATAGTCCACCGGAACCGGCAACGAGTGCTTCCGCTCCGCCGCCCGCGCCCGGCCGCACGCGCTCGACGCCGCCTTCCGGCACCGAGATTCCCAGGCCACCAACGGAATATAGGCGGCGAACCAGTGCCCCACCATGTCCCAGACCCAGGGCCGGTGTGACTCCGGGAGCATCGTCACCCGCCGATCCACCACCCTGTCGATGAAACCACCGGGAGTATCCGCACCCTGAAACCCCTTCCCCAAGTACGCAACCAGATCCTCGGCCACGGCGACCGCATCGGGGTCGGACGCCCGCACCCAGTCGGAATACACGGTCGAGTACATCGGGTCGGACGGCGGAGAGAACGACATGAGCGCGATTGTGGCAGAGGACACCGACAACGCCGAACGGCTCGACCTGGACGCTAGTCGGTGGTGACCGCGAGTAGGCCGAAGCGGTTGACAGCCGCATGATGGTGCCCGTCGACGCTGGTGATGACCACTTCGGCCGGGTTGGTCAGCGCTATGCAGCAGAAGTTTCCGGCGTCGGGGTGGATCGTCAGGGACAGGAAGCGCTGATTGTTGGCGCGCTGCCATTCGTCCAGGGCGGCGTACAGGCCTCGCATGGAAGGGTTTTCGAAGTAGACGAGGTTGTGCTTGTTCACGTCGGACATGTCTCGATGGTGCCCGCTGACCGCCCTGCCGCGCGAGCGGTTCCCGCAGGAGATCATGGCGTCGTGCGCCAGCGGCGGGGATCGCGTCGGCGGCTAGCCGGTTAGGCTGCACCGATGTGTGCCGGTGAGCTATTGGTGAGCGTGGCCGTCGCCGTCGGGGCGACGCTGGTGTCGGTCGCACTGATATAGCGGATCTCGCAGCGGGTGCTCGACGTGCGGGTCGGATCGTGCGGTCGGTGCTGGCCTCGATCGTCGCGCTGGGCGTCGGGCTCGGGTTCGAGTCGCAGGTGGTGTAGACCCAGAATGCCGATCGGCCGACCTTCGTCCCCCAGCAGATCGGCATCATCCTGCTCGTGGCCGTGTTGTTCCTGATCGTCGCGGAGATCCTGGTCCCCCATGGCAGCCTGGCGCGGCCGGACCGGATGGTGCGGGCGGCTCGGCTGCGCGTGCGACAGGCACGGGCTGGCGGTGCATCGCAGCTCTGACGAGGCGTGGAAGTTGCGTGACTGCGCGGTTCGAGTGTCCCACTCCCCTACGTGGAGGATGCGGTCCACCAGGCCGGGCGAACCTGCACCAGCCCATCGTTCACCAGAAAGCCGAAAGGGGCTCACCCAAGCCAGCGAGCGAACGCTGGTTTGAATAGGCCCCTTCTGGTGGCTCTAGCTGGGATCGAACCAGCGACCCCTCGCGTGTGAAGCGAGTGCTCTCCCGCTGAGCTATAGAACCGGGTCTCGCCGCCGAAGCGGCTGTCCGGCTCGGGGTTTCCCGTGCCGGAGTGAGACAACACTAGCGCGTTACCCCGTCTGTTTGCCAAATCGACGCCGGGGTGGCGGGGCGGTCAGCGTTCGGGGAGGGGTGGGGTGGGGGTGAAGGTGACGGGGAGGGCGAGGAGGGCGCGGTGGAAGGGGCCTGGGCGCCAGGACAATTCGGAGGCGGGGACGGCGAGGTGGAGTTCGGGGATGGCGTCGAGGAGTTGGTCGACGGCTTCCTGGGCGATGAGGTAGGCGAGGGAGCTGGCGGGGCAGGCGTGGGGGCCGACGCCCCACGCGAGGTGGGAGCGGTTGCCGGAGAACCCGGTGCCGCGGATGGTGGGGTCGGTGTTGCAGGCGGCCATGGAGATGACGACCGGCTGGTGGGGCGGGAGCCAGGTGTCGTCGATGAGGACCTGCTGGGGCGGGAAGCTGATGCAGAAGTTGGCCATCGGCGGGTCGTTGAAGAGGACTTCGTCGAGGGCGTCCCGGGTGGAGAGGCTGCCGCCGAGGGCGCTACCGCGGAAGCGGTCGTCGAGGAGCAGCAGAACCAGGGTGTTGACGATCAGGTTCTGTTGCGGCTCGATGCCCGCGCCGTAGAGGGTGGCCAGCTGGTGCACCAGCTCGGTGTCGGTGAGGCCGGTGGGGTGGTGCAGCATGCGGGTGGTGACGTCCTGGGCGGGGTGGGCGCGTTTGTGCTGGGTCAGTCGCAGCAGGGCGTCGATGAGCAGCTTGTTGCCGTGTTCGGCGCCGACGCCCTCGAAGATGGCGCGGAACCCCTCGGCCGCCTGCGCCGCGATCTCGACCGGGCATCCGAGCAGGGTGTTGAGCACCTGGAAGGCCAGCGGAAAAGCGTAGTCGCGCACCAGGTCTGCCGATCCTGCCGCGCAGAACGAGTTGATCAGCGACACCGCGACCCGCTCGACGGTGCCCTGCAACCCGAAATGGTCGATGCCGGCGAGCCCGGCGGTATTGGTCTGCCGATACCGCGCGTGCTCGGATCCCGCGCTGCGCAACGCATTCGGCCGCCACTGCATCATCGGCAGCACCGGGCAGTCCGCGGGCACGCCCGCCTGCCAGGCTCGCGGATCGGCGGGGAACCGGTCGGGATCGTTGAGAATCCTTACCGCCGTGCGATATCCGACCACCAGCGTGGCCGGCACCCCCGGCGCGAGCTCCACCGGAACCAAAGACCCGTACTGCTCCCGCATCTCGCGATAGACCCGGTGCGGGTCGGCGGCGAACTCGGGGGTGTACATCGGTACGCGCGTACCGACTTGCTCTGACATCGAACCCACTTCACACGGTGCGCAACACTCCACCGCCGCCGAACAGCGCACATCCCGGATGCGGAAGATCAACACTACCGACGGGACCGCATCGGCGCGCGCCGTTTCGACGACCCCGCGCTCAGAGACCGATTTCGCGAAAGTGATTGACAGCGGCGAGCCGCAGGAGCAGGCTCTACGAGGCGCAATTGTTGCTCGATAATTGCTGCGATATCCCGGCTGTCGGCGTTCCCGCCCGGTTGGTGAACGCCGGTCGACAGCGCTCGGAGATTCGGCGGACGCGGACGCGTCCTTTTTCCTTCAGTTCGGACCCGAGACCTACCGATTCGGAGGTTGGAATGTCTAGCAAGCACGGCCGAAAACCCAGCCAGATCGCCGACAAGGCCAAGAAGGGCATGAAGGGCCAGGCGCAGCGCGTGGAATCCGATATGGACCAGATGGCCGACGACGCCCGGCGCGACATGGACCGCCTGGGCGCCGGCATCAAACGGGAAGCCCAGCAGGCACGGTCGGACGCACAGGGCCTGGACAAGGAGATGAAGCGCAAGCTCCAGCATCGCTGACCCGGTGACGCGAATGGCCGGTCCGCCTGGCGGACCGGCCATTTCGCCTGTCGACGGGACCCTGATCGTGGATCATGAGTGCGGGTCACGAACCACACAGGCGGACGCAACCGCAGGGCTTCGGTGATGATCCGCCCGGTCACCGGCAGATGGGTTAGGTCGCCATAGCCGGCGGCCCGTCCGGCCAGGACCGAATCAACCTCCGCCCGCCGACGCGTGGTGAAGATCTCGGCCAGCGCCGCCCGCCGATGCCAGCCGCTCGGGTCAGAGGCGAAGCCGCGCGATCACGGCACGATGATCGGTGTCCGGGATCGTGTACGAGGACAGGGCGACCGCGTGTCCCTGCGCGATGAGGATGCGGTCGATGCCGATCACCGGCCCCCACCGGCGGTCGGTCGGCCAGGTCGGGAGGGCGCCGACGCCGAGGAGTTCGGCGGAGTCGGCGTAGCGGCCGCTGACCAGGTTTCGGTAGGCGGCGTGGTCGTAGGTGGAGTTGAAGTCGCCGCCGGCCACGACCTGGCCGGTCGTCTGGTCGAGGATGTCCCGGATGCGGCCGAGTTCGTGCGCCCACACCCCGGCGTTCAACGTCGGCGGGATCGGGTGCAGCGCGAACACCGTCACCGGGCCGCGGCCGGGGTGAATCATGGTGGCCCGCAGATTGTTCAGCCAGAAGCCGTCGAACTTGACACCGTCCTCCAAGGGGTAGCGGCTGAAGATGCCGGTGCCCTGTCCAGCACTGGAGGACGGCGCGGTGAACCGGTGCGGCAGCAGGTCGGCCAGTCCGGCGGTGTCGAGCTTGCTCAGGAGTTCCGGAGTCAGTTCTTCGACGGTCAGGACCTCGACCTCGCGCTCGCGCACCGCCCGCACCACCGCCTCGGCCGAGCCGTGGCCGAACAGCAGGTTCGACTGCATCATCACCAGATCCGTACCGGGCGGGGCACTCCCGTCCGGCCACAGCATCGGCGCCTGCGACCACAGCGCGGTGGCCGAGACCAGCACGGCCACCGCGGCGCTCACCCACCGCCGGGCCAGTCCGAGCACCACGACCGCGACCAGCGCGCCGACCATCAGGTACGACGCGAATGACGCCGCCAGCACGGCCGGTTCCCATACCCGCGAGTTGTAGTGCAGCCCGATCCCGGCCACGCCCGCGGCGAGCAGCAGCCATCCGAGCACCGGCAGCACCCACCGGAGCAGGCCGCGGCGGCGTGCGATCGGCTCGACGGCAGCCTGCTGCTGCCCCAACGCGTTGACCATTCAGTCCTCCCCTATTCGCCGATCACGCTACGCGATGCCGGTCCGATCCATGAAAACCGACCCTATTTCCGACAATTAAGATTGTTGCCGGATACTCGCCGAGTTCGATCGAATGGCGTCGAACTCTTGATGAAATTAACTTTCCACCGTAAATATCTAATTGCAGTTAACGATCTGCCAGAACTGCCCCCTGACCGGCCATCGATACCAAACTGTTATTTCGAATACCAGCCGCCGCATGATGCGAACAGGTTACATTTCAAACCCCTGAAGTTGCGGCACACCCCACCGGGAACGTGCTGTTGCTTCACTATTTCGGGAGTTAGTTATGAGAACGACCGCCTCCACACTGCTTCGTGCCGGTATTGTTTCTCCGGTGGCTCTGGCCACTGTTTTCTGTTTGGCCGCGCCCGCGAATGCGGCGCCCGTCACCGTGAACTGGAGTTGTCAGGGCACGATCTTCGGCATCGGCCAGACCTCGAGCATGACCACCACGGTCACCGGCACCGCGCCGGGCTCGGCGGCGTCGGGATCGGCCGTGGCCATCACCCTCACCCCGGGCTCCTCCACGGTCCCCAGTTCGGCCTCGGGCTTCTCCGTGACGAACATCAGCAACCTGAAGATGACCTTCCCGACCCCGGCGAACTCGACGCTGGTCTCGGCCACCGCCTCCGGCGGCACCGTGGCCGGCACCGTGTCCACCTCGGGCGGGAATGTCGTTCTGACCGTGCCGGGTCCGATCGCGGGCGGCACCAGCTTCACCCCACCGGCGGTGACCATCAATGTCACAGCCGGAAGCCCGGGCACCCCGATCACGAGTCAGTACGCGGGAACGAGTTACGCCAACCCGGGCATGACCATGACGACCAAGGTGGCGTTCATCGGCAATGTCGCGACCTCGTGCTACCCGAACCCGTCCCCGACGCTGACCACCACGACCGTCAGCTGAGTCCGTGAAAATGCCTGGACCGGGCTGTTTCCGCCAGCCCGGTTCAGGTTCCGCCCATCGGATGGGGTCCCTGTATTGTCCACCGAACCCGCTCGGATGGCAGTGGAGCTCCGAAAAGCCCTGGAGCACTACCACGGAACGGTCGAGGATCTGGCACGTGAACTGCTTCGGCTGCTGGGGGTGAACGAGACCGACCGGCGCGCACTGGAAATCGTCCTCGTCGGCGGACGGTCGACGACACCGGGCATGCTGGCCGAGCGGCTCGGCCTGACCGCCGCGGGCGCCACCGTCCTGCTCAACCGGCTGGAGAAGCAGGGCTATGTCACGCGCTCACTGCACCCCACTGATCGCCGCCGCGTGATCGTGGTGGCCACCGATCTGACCGCGCGCCGCGTGCGCGAGCTCATCCGCCCGCTCGCCGAGGAGAGCTTCAAGATGATGCTGAACCGGTACGACCTCGACGAGCTCGAACTGATCGCGGGATTCCTGGGCCGGGTCGGCGAACTGCAGCGCCTGCACCGGGAACGGCTGCGCGATATGGATCCCTACCCGCGGTGATGACGCATGGCCGCGACGACCTCGTCCGGTGAGGCCGCCATCGTCCGCGTGGAGAACACCGCCGGACTGAAGCCGAGGCCCTGATTCAGCCGCCCGAGCACGCGGATCAACAGCGAGGAGCGGGCCAGGAACGCCGCCGGATCCCACAGCGCCACATCGACGAACGGCTGCCCGCCGATGCTCGACACCTGCACACGGTCGACGTCGGCCCAGTCGACCGACCCCAGCCGGCGATGCGTGAAGCCCCGATCGGTGATGACCAGCTCCGGCTTGCGCCGCGGCAATTGCAGCACCAGCAGCACCCAGCAGGAGCCGAAGAACGCGAACGCCATCGCGCCCACCACCATCGAGCTCGCCTCGGTGGTCAGCATGAGCACGCACCCCACCAGGACGAAGAACCCCGCCCCCGCCGCCAGCAGCAGCGTGCGCAGTATCGACGACTTGTAAACCGTTGTCGTCTCCAGCTTTCCGCCCCGCCCGTCGGATTCAGTCACCGCACTCCACCTGACTAGCCCTCACCACCACTACGGCGTCAGTATGCGTCACCCGCACCGCCGGGAAAAACCGAGCACACCCCACGGCTGGTCGCATCTAGAGCTTCGGAATTCCGAGCAGCCCGCCGAGGCAGCCGCTGGGCCCGGTCAACATGCCGATCGATAGCCGGTAGTCGCCACCGGTCAGCTTGCACAGCAGCATCGCCGTCGCCAGGTCCAGTCCCGCCGAACCGGTGCCGAACCCGGTCTGCGCGATAGTGGACGATCCCGCATCCACGATGGGAGCGCCGGCCGGCGCATCCGCGGAAGCCGTTGCCGCCGCTCCCAGCGCCGACAGCAGGAGGCCACCGGAGAGGCCCACCGCTACGGCCGATCTCACCAGAGCGTGCGTCATGTCGACCCATCTTTCGTCGCGAAAACCTGTGAGCCGCAACGCTAGTCGTCGATCCGACGGATGAAACGCCCATATTTCTGCGGGCGACGGGAAGATCCGCAGACAACGGT
>NZ_JBHWHH010000175.1:0-15081 GCF_042732555.1 Nocardia sp. NPDC059764 | reverse complement strand
GGCGCCACTCGGGGTGGTTGGGTCAGCCGCGGATCTTGGCGGCGACGGTGGCTACGGCGGTGTCGGCGGGGAGTTCCTCGGCGGTGCCGGCGAAGCGGTCGCGGAGTTCGATCTTGCCTTCGGCCCAGCCACGGCCGACCACGACGATGTAGGGCATGCCGAGGAGTTCGGCGTCCTTGAACTTCACGCCGGGGGACGCGGTGCGGTCGTCGAGGAGGACCTCGAAGCCGAGGGAATCCAGTTCGGCGGCAACCTGTTCGGCGCCCGCGCGGGCCGCGTCGTCCTTGTTGGCGATGACGACGTGGACGTCGAACGGGGCGACCTCGCGGGGCCAGCGCAGACCCTTGTCGTCGTGCTTCTGCTCGGCGAGCACCGCGACCATGCGGGAGACGCCGACACCGTAGGAGCCCATGGTGAGGCGGACGGGCTTGCCGTTCTCGCCCAGGACATCCACCTGGAAGGCGTCGGTGTACTTCTGGCCCAGCTGGAAGATGTGGCCGATCTCGATGCCGCGGGCGGCCTCGAGCACGCCGCGGCCGTCGGGCGACGGGTCGCCGTCACGGACCTCGGCGGCCTCGATGGTGCCGTCGGCGGTGAAGTCACGACCGGCCACCAGGCCCACATAGTGCTTGCCGGGCTCGTCGGCGCCGGTGATCCAGCTGGTGCCGGACACCACGCGCGGGTCGACCAGGTAGCGGATGCCGTTGTCGAGCAGGGCCTTCGGGCCGATGTAGCCCTTCACCAGGAACGGGTTGGCCTTGAAGTCGGCCTCGTCGAGCAGCTCCACCGCGGCCGGCTCGACCGACGCCTCCAAGCGCTTCTCGTCGACCTCACGGTCACCGGGGACGCCGACACCCAGCAGCTCGGTCTTGCCGTCGGGGTAGACCAGCTTGACCATGACGTTCTTGAGGGTGTCGGCGGCGGTGACCTCACGGCCCAGCACCTTGTCGATGCCCGCGCCGTTCGCCCAGTCCACCAGGGTGGCGATGGTCGGGGTGTCGGGGGTGTCGTGGACGGCGGCCTCGGCCTGGCCCTCGATGGCGATCGCGGGCGGCGCGGCGGTGACCACGGCCTCCACGTTCGCGGCATACCCGGACTCGCGGCAGATGACGTAGGTGTCCTCACCGACCGGGCTGTCGGCCAGGAACTCCTCCGACGCCGAACCGCCCATGGCGCCCGAGGTGGCGGCCACGATCACGTACTTCACGCCGAGGCGGTCGAAGATCTTCTGGTAGGCCTCGCGGTGGGCGTTGTAGCTGTTCTTCAGCCCGTCCTCGTCGAGGTCGAAGGAGTACGAGTCCTTCATGATGAACTCGCGCCCACGCAGGATGCCCGCGCGCGGACGGCCTTCGTCCCGG
The DNA here is from genome assembly GCF_042732555.1 of Nocardia sp. NPDC059764. NCBI lineage: Bacteria > Bacillati > Actinomycetota > Actinomycetes > Mycobacteriales > Nocardiaceae > Nocardia > Nocardia sp. NPDC059764. The sequence goes on along the minus strand of NZ_JBHWHH010000175.1, from coordinate 13,723 downwards.
TACTTGGTCTGGATCTGATACAGCGTGACCGGCAGATCCTTGTACGAGTTGTACTCACCCTTCACGGTGAGCGCGAACAGCTCCTCGTGGGTGGGGCCGAGCAGGTAGTCCTGACCCTTGCGGTCCTTGAGCCGGAACAGGCCGTCGCCGTACTCGGTCCAGCGGTTGGTGGTCTCGTACGGCTCGCGCGGCAGCAGAGCCGGCAGCGAGATCTCCTGCGCGCCGATGGCGTTCATCTCCGCCCGGACCACGTCCTCGACCTTGCGCAGCGTGCGCAGGCCGAGCGGCAGCCACGAGTAGACGCCGGGCGCGATGCGACGCACGTATCCGGCACGCACCAGCAGCTTGTGGCTGGGCACCTCGGCGTCGGCGGGATCGTCGCGCAGGGTGCGCAGGAACAGGTGGGAGAGGCGGGTGATCACGGATGAACACAGTAGCCGCTGCTAGCGAACAGTTCCCAAGGCATTACCGTGTTGGCTCGTGCTGGTGCTGCTGCCTCCCTCAGAAACCAAGTCCGACGGTGGTTCGGGCGGTCCCCTGGACCTGGATTCCCTCGCGATGCCGCAGCTCACGACGGTGCGCGACAAACTGGTCACCGAAGTGATCGGATTGGCCGCCGACGCCGACGCCTCCCGGGCCGCGCTCGGGCTGGGCAAGGGGGCTGACGCGGAGATCGCCCGCAATGCCGCCCTGCGCACCTCCGCCACCCGCCCGGCCCTGGACCGGTACACCGGCGTCCTCTACGACGCGCTGGACGCCGCGGGCTTCACGAAGGCGCAGCGCGCCAAGGCCGAAGCCCGCCTGGGCATCGGCTCGGCGCTGTTCGGCGTGGTGCGCGCCGGCGACCCGATCCCCGCCTACCGGCTCTCCGGCGGCTCCAAACTGCCCGGACTGCCGACGCTGCAATCGCTGTGGAAGGCGGTGCTGCCGGAGGCGTTGCGCGCCGAGGCCGCCGGACAGCTGGTCGTGGACCTGCGCTCGGGCACCTACCAGAACCTGGGCCGCATCCCCGGCGCGGTCACCGCCACCGTCCTCACCGAACGCCCCGACGGCTCCCGAACCGTCGTGAGCCACTTCAACAAACACCACAAGGGCCTGCTGGCCCGCGCCCTGGTGCTGACCCGCACCGAACCGTCCACCATCGACGCCCTGGCCAAGGTCGCCGAGAAGGCCGGGCTGCGCACCGAGATCGCGTCCCCGACCGAGCTGCTCATCATCACCAACTGACCCGCGCCTCGATAGAGTGGCCGGGTGGAACCCAACGAGCTCTCCCCCGAGGTCCTCGAACTCGCGAGCAAGATCTTCGACCTCGCCCGCACCGGCGACGCCGCCACCCTGGCCGCCTACCTCGACGCCGGCGTCCCGGTGAACCTCACCAACGACAATGGCGACACCCTGCTCATGCTCGCCGCCTACTACTCCCACCCCGACGCGGTCACCGCCCTCCTGGACCGCAAGGCCGACCCCAACTTCGGCAACGACAAGGGCCAAACCCCGCTCTCCGCAGCGGTTTTCAAGGGCTCCGACGAGATCGTCAACGCCCTGCTCGCCGCCGGAGCCGACCCGAACGCGGGCAGCCCGTCCGCCCGCGACGCCGCCGAGATGTTCGGCCAGACCAAGTACCTGAAGCTGTTCGACGCCTGAGTTCGACGCCCCGCGCCCACCGGATCGACACCACATCCCCACGATTCCGACGGCATGATCCCGGCACCCGCCGCCGATAATGTCGATCCGGTGATACGCAGCGGCAGAACCGATTTCGAACAATCCGCCGAACCACCCGAGGATGACGACCCGGCCGACACGCCCTCGCGGATCGGCGACGTCCTGGCGGTAGCGCTCGGCATGCTGATCGGCCTGCTCGCCTTCCTGGCCCTGCTCATCGCGTACTACTACGCCATAGACAAGGCGTTCAGTTCCGAGTAGGCCACCGGGCTCTACGAGACGACGGTGACCTGGGTTTCCGCGCTGCGATGAATTCGGGCGGGCGGCGGCGTCCACAGAGGGGAATGTGAACCGAGCTGGGAGGTATCCCGAGTGTCGAAGACGTCTTCTCGTGGCGAGTTGTGGGCGATGGTGCGAGCCGAGCGCGAGGCGCTGGCCGAGGAGCTCGCGGGGTTGAGCTCCGCACAGTGGGGTGAGCGGTCGCTGTGTGGGGATTGGACGGTGGAGGAGGTTGTCGCGCATCTGACCGCCGGGGCCAGCACCGGGCGATTGCGGTGGATGATCAGCGTGCTGCGGAACCGGTTCGACTTCGGCAGACACAATGACCGGCAGCTCGCGGCGCATCGCGGGAACACGCCCGAGGAGACGCTGGAGCGGTTTCGGGCGATCGCGGACAGCACGGTCGCGCCGTCGGGGCATACGGCGGCATGGCTCGGGGAGGTGGTCGTGCATGGACAGGACATCCGGCGGCCGTTGGGGCTGACGCGTCAACCGGCGATCGAGGCGGTGACCGAGGTGGCTCGGTTCTTCGCGAGCCGGGACTTCACTGTCGCGGGGCGCAGTGCGATCGAGGGACTGCGGTTGGAGGCCAGTGATGGCCCGTTCGCCGTGGGAGCTGGGCCGGTGATCGGGGGGACGACGCTCGCGTTGACCATGGCGATGGCGGGGCGAGCGGTCTATTGCGATGAGCTCGCGGGGCCGGGGGTGGACGTACTGCGCGGTCGGATCTGAATCGAGGCCAATCGCGGTTCGGCGACCGCATCATCGTGCTGCGGACCCGTCGCGGCCGACTTCGAGCAGTGGAACATCCTGCGCAAACTGGCCGCGACGGCGGGACGGAGCCTGTGACCTACGGCGCGGAGTGACCCGGCAGCACGCAGACCGCGTCCAGGCCGAGCACGTGGTTGAGGCGGCCGAAGGCCAGCCAGGAGCCCAGGCACATGGACAGTTCCACGATCTCGGCGTCGGTGTAGTGCTTCTTCATGCGCTCGAAGAACTCGTCGTCGAGCGCATGGTGGTCGAGGGTGTAGACCTCGGCGTATTCGGCGGCCAGGCGGACGCGGTCGTCGAAGTTCTCGGTGGTGCGCCAGTTGGTGACGTCGTCGGCGAAGGACTCCTCGACCTTCTCGCCATTGCGGTCGGTGCGCCAGTCCAGGCAGAACAGGCAGCCGTTGATCTGGGCGATGCGCAGCCGCGCGGCCTCGAACTCGCGCAGGCCCAGGGTGCTGTGCGAGTACACGGCGAGGGAGAAGTTGGAGGCCGCCACACCGATGCCGGGGACCATCTCGCCCCAGACGTAGCCGATGGGGTCCTTGCCCTCGGGAATGTCGATGATCATGCGGGCTCCTTTGAAAGTTGCTGTCTTCCGAGAGTGCCGAACGGCAGGGGCACGTCGAGTGCGTCGTACAAACCGGGTTCCGCGGTGGCCAGCCACGGGAGCGCGTTCACCAATCTGCCCACCGCGGTGGCGTTTCCGCCCGCGGAGTGATTGCCGCCCTCGTCGGTGGCCTGCACGGTGATCTCGATGCGGGGACGGCCCTCGATGATGACGCGATGCGCGCCCGCGCCGCTGGGCGGCTGCGGCCAGTCGGCCGCGCAACCGGCGTGGATCCGGGTGACATGTTCGATGACGATGCGCGGGCTACCGTCGACGATGCCCTGCACCTCGAAGCGCACCGCGCCCTGGGTGCCCGCCTCGAACTTGCCCATCAGCTCGGTCTCCACGGTCTCCGCGAGGGGACGGCGCTCCACCACCTCGCGAATGTCGGTGAGCGCCACGCCGAGTCCGCGCGCGATGAGCCGAATCTGCCCGCCCCACACCATGGTCGGGATGGTCGGGGCCAGCATGGGCGGCTGATAGTCCATGGGCTGACCCATGCCGACCAGGTAGCGCACCGAATCGGGCTGGTCGTAGGTGGTGTAGTCGAAGATCTCCTGGCAGCGCAGCACGTCCACGGTGCTGCCCAGACCGCTCATCAGCAGCGGCAGGATGTCGTTGCCCCAACCCGGGTCGATGCCCGAGACGAACAGCGCGCCACCGCCTTCCGTGGCGGCGGCGGTGACCCGGTCGCGCAGTTCGGCGGGGGCGCTGCGGTGGTCGTAGAGCGCGTAGAGGGCGGGGGTGACCACGACGGCCCCGGCCCGCAGGGCGCGTTCGATATCGGCGACGGCGTCGTCGGGGCGGATGTCACCGGAGGCGGCGTACACCACGGCCCGCGGGCCCGCGGCCAGCGCGGCGTCGATGTCGTCGACGGCCGCGACCCCCAGGTCGACGTCCAATCCGGCGAGCGCGCCGGCGTCGCGGCCGACCTTGTCCGGATTGTGGACCAGAACGCCGGTCAGCTCCAGTTCGGGATGCGCCGCGACGGCCCGGATGGCCGCACGGCCGACATTGCCCGTTCCCCAGACCAGGGTGGAAATCATGTCCGAAACGTAGCAAACGCTTGGTAGGTCGGTGTCCGATTCGGCTACATTGCGGTATGGATTTCGCAGCACTCGAATCGATTCGCGCACTCAAGTACCGCTACCTCCGCACCCTCGACCTCAAGCAGTGGGACGAGTTCGCGGACACGCTGTGCGCCGACATCGTCGGCTCCTACGGTTCGCCCTCGGGCGGCCTGCCCGCGCAGTTCACCAGCCGCGACCAGATCGTCGACTACATGCGGGGCGCGCTCAGCGGCAACATCATCACCGTGCACGTCGCCAACCACCCGGAGATCACCGTGGACGGCGACACCGCCTCGGGCAGTTGGTGCCTGGAGGACACGGTCATCGCCGCCGACTACGGCCTGCTGATCCGCGGCGCGGCCTACTACCACGACACCTACCGCCGCGAGGACGGCGTGTGGCGCATCGCCAGCACCGGCTACCAGCGCATCTACGAGTCCAAGATGTCGACCGCCGAACTGCCCGGCTACGCCCTCACCGCCAACCGCTGGGCTCCCGCCGACGAGTCGCGCTAGCGGCCCCGCGCCGGATGCCGGTCATCCCAGGGTGATCGCATCCAATCGGGTGCGCAGGAATTCGGCGGAGACCACCGGCGCGAGGCCCGTGACGCTGCCGATGGGCGGCCCGAGCGGGGTCACCCGGGCGTCGTGGTCGAGTTCGTAGAAGTAGATCAGGGAGACCAGGTCCTCCTCGGGAGCGACGGCCTGCGGCGGCAGCACGCGGTGCCGGCCAGCGGGCCAGCGGTGGCCGCTCCAATAGGCCAGCAGGTCACCGATGTTCACGGTGAGCGCGGCGGGGTCGTAGGGTGCGTCGGCCCAGCCGCCGTCGTCGGTGTACACCTGCAGCCCGCCCGCGCCGGGCTCGCGGTCCAGGACGGTGACGGTGCCGAAGTCGGTGTGCGGGCCGATGCGGTACTGGCCGGGTTCGGGCGGGCCGATCTCGGTCAACGGCGGGTAGTGGTTGATATTGCAGGTCCAGGTGGGCCGGGCGGTCAGGCGCTCGAAAGGGTTGTGCCGCAGGCCGAGTGCCGCGGCGAACAAGGCCAGCAGTTCATCGGAGAGGACGCGCACCGCGGCGGTGTAGGCGAGCAGCAGCTCCCGCAGTTCGATCACTTCCTCCGGCCACACATTGTCGAGGAACCAGACCCGGTCCACGCGCGGATCGCCGGTGCGGGTGTCCGCGCCGACGGCGAAGGTCTCCTTCAGATCCGGCGGCGTCTCGGTGCCCTCGGAGTAGCCGTTGGCCTCGAGTCCCGGACCGATCCAGCCGCGGCCGCCGACCGACACCGCGTAGCGCTGTTTCACCGCGGGCGGCAGCGCGAAGAAGCGGCGGGCCGCCGCCCGCAGCTCGCCCGGAAGCCCTTGCGGCACACCGTGCCCGTGCACCAGCAGGAATCCGGCGCGCCGCAGGCCCGCGTCCACCTCGCGCAGCACCTCCGCCGCGGCTTCGCCGCCCGCCCGCCAGCGGTCCAGGTCGATGGTCGCGATGGGCGTCATCGCGGCACTCCGATGTCCTCGTTCCAGAGGTCGGGGCGTTCGGCGATGAAGCGCGTCATCATGTCCACGCAGGCCGGATCGTCGAGCACGGTGACCGAAACCCCGTGGGCGGCAAGCCAATCGTGGCCGCCGGTGAAGGTCCGCGACTCCCCCACGATGACCGCGCCGATGCCGAACTGGCGGACCAGGCCGCTGCAGTACCAGCACGGGGACAGCGTGGTGACCATGATGGTGTCGCGGTAGTCGCGGCGGCGACCGGCCTTGCGGAAGGCGTCGGTCTCGGCGTGCACGCTCGGATCGTCGTCCTGGACGCGGCGGTTGTGGCCACGGCCGAGCAGCGTGCCGGTGCTGTCGAAAAGGGCCGCCCCGATCGGGATTCCACCCTCCAGCAGGCCGAGTCGCGCCTCGTCGTAGGCGGTGGCCAGCAGATCCTGCGCGTTGATCATGCCGACCATGCTGCCACCGCCCACACCGGGGATCCGAGCGCCCGCGCTCAGCGCTCGTGCGATTCCTCGAGCACCGTCCGGCCCAGCAGCGCGTATCGCGCGGGGTCGGTGCGCCGCAGATAGGCGGCGTAGCCGAGGCCCGCGAGGGCGACCGCGGCGACCAGGTACGGCGTCGCCTTCAGGATCATCGATCCGGCTTCGGCCCCGGCCGCGGTGTCCATATTGAGAACCAGCAGCAGCACCACGCCGATCATGGCCACGCCGCCGACGAGCGGGGCCACCAGCGTGCGGAACCAGTGCCGGCTCTCGGGGTGGTTGGTCCGGAAGTAGGCGATCACCGCGAACGAGCAGGTGGCCTGGACGATCAGGATCGCCATCGTGCCCAGTACCGCGAGCAGGGTGTACAGGCCCGCGTACGGATCCTTGCCGGCGAGCCCGAACGCCAGCACCAGCAGCGCCGCCACGACGGTCTGCACCACACCCGCGACGTGCGGCGAACCGTGCTCCGGATGGGCCTTGCCGATGGTGCGCCGCAGCGCCGGCACCACACCTTCGCGACCGAGCGCGAACAGGTAGCGGGCGGCGCAGTTGTGGAAGGCCATGCCGCAGGCGAGCGAACCGGTGACCATCAGCCACTGCATGACGTCGACCGCCCAGTGCCCGACGTAGCGCTCGGTAGGCGCGAAGAACACGTTCATCGGATTGTCGGACGCGGCCAGTTCCAGGGCCTTGTCGCCACCGCTGCCGGAGATCGCCATCCAGGACACGAAGAGGTAGAAGACGCCGACACCGAGCACCGCGATCATGGTGGCGCGCGGGATGATTCGCTTCGGATCCTTGGATTCCTCGCCGTACATGGCGGTCGACTCGAACCCGACCCACGACCAGAAGGCGAAGAACAGTCCCAGTCCCGCGGACGGGCCGTGGAAGGCGTTGACGGGGTTGATCGGCGCGAGCGAAATGCCGTCCGGTCCGCCGCCGTGCAGCAGCACGGACACGGCCATGATGAACAGCACGGTCACCTCGGTCGCCAGCAGGACGACCAGCAGTCGTTCGGCGAGGGCGACGCCGAACCAGGTGCCCACCGCGTTGATCGCCAGCATCAGAATCGCGAAAACCCACCAGGGCACATCTTTTCCGAGCTGATCGTGCACCGTGTTGTGGGCGAAGCTGGAGAAGATGCCGATCAGCGACGGCTCGAACACCATGTAGGCGAAGGCCGCCAGCAGTCCGGCCGCCAGGCCCGCGGTGCGGCCCAGCCCGAAGGAGATGAAGCCGTAGAAAGCACCGGTCGCGGTGATGTGCTTGGCCATGGTGGTGAATCCCACGGTGAACACCGCGAGCACCACCATGGCGATGAGAAACGCCGCGGGCGTGCCGATTCCGCTGCCCGCCGACATCATGAACGGCACATTGCCGGTCATGGCGGTGATGGGCGCGGCTGTCGCGACGGCCATGAACACCACGCCGACCAGACCCACCACATTGGGTTTGAGCCGCGACACCCCCGGTGCGGGTTCGCCGGACTCTCCCGAAAGCGCTACCGGTGTACTCGGTTCCATGGTGCAACTCCTCTATCTCTGGTCGATGACCTGCGAGGAATTGTGCGGACCGGAATGTTGCGCGGATATGAAACGGAGTTACCGCCACCGACCGGCGGCGTGACTCAGGTCACAACTCTTACAGTCGGGCTGAAAGACCGTCCAGCCCTTTACGAATCGTCGGCCGGGCGACGCGCATTTCGCCTCACCTGACTTCAGTTAACTGAACTCAGCCGCTAGAGTCGATCCCATGGACAACGCCTTCGCCCGCGACCTGTGGCGCGTGCTGGAACCACTGCACGCCGTCACCTACTTCTCCGCGGACTGCATCGCCGCCAACAAAGCCGTTGGCCTGCGCGGCTTCTGGATGGGCTACTTCGCCACCCGCTCCGCGCCGTTCGGCGCGGCCGGGCCCTCGGTGGTGGAGGCCACCTTCTACAACTTCCACCCCGCGATGGTCCGGCGGGCGCTGCCGGACGCCTGGGGCTTCGCCACCCCCGACGCGGTCGTCGCCACCCGCACCATCGCCGCCGCCGCGGTCCTGCGCACCATCGTCCCCGATATCGCGGCCGTCGCCGCCCGCACCGTGCCCCACCTGCAGCGGGCCATCGCCGACGCCCCGGCCGGGGGCCGCGCGCTGTTCGCCGCCAACCGCGACCTGCCCACGCCCGGCGACGCCGTGCACGCGCTCTGGCAGGCCGTCACCGCGCTGCGCGAACACCGCGGCGACGGGCATGTGGCCTGCCTGCTCGCCGAGGGCATCGACGGCTGCGAGGCGCACGTGCTGTTCTCCGCCGCCAGCGGCGTCCCGGCGCAGATCTGGCGGGACAATCGCGGCTGGAGCGAAACCGATTGGCAGGCGGCGCGCGAGCGGCTCGCCGACCGCGGCCTGCTCGACGCCGAAGGCGGCCTCACCGACGCCGGGCGCGCGCTGCGCGACCACATCGAGGCCCGCACCGACGCCCTGGCCATGACCGCCTACCGCGATGTTCCCGGCATCGTCGAGACCCTCGCGGTGCTGACGCCCGCCGCTCGCGCGGTGGCCCGCAGCGGTGAGATCCCCTACCCGAACCCGATGGGCGCCGACCCGGCCTGAGCCGGGCTCACCGGGTCTCGCCCGCCGTGGCCAGGTCGCGGATCAGCAGCGCGGCATGCAGGGAGGTCCGGGTCTCGCCGTTGTCCAGATCGACGTCGAGGATGCGCTCGATCCGCGACAACCGGTCATAGAGGGTGGGGCGACTGATGTTGAGCCGCTTCGCGAGTTCGGTCTTGTTGCCCGCCAGGTCCAGGAACTGGCGCAGGGTGCGAGTCAGGTCGGTGGCGTTGCGGATGTCGTGGCGCAGCAGGGCGCTCAGTTCGGTCTCGGCGAAACGCTGCACCCCGGGCTCGTCGCGGATGAGCGAGAGCAAGCCGCGCAGCCGGACGTCGGCGCTGCGATAGAACGGGCGCGGAGTCGAAGCATCCAGGGAGAGCGCTACTTCCGCGACATGCGCGGCCTGGGCCAGCTCGCGCGCGGTGTCGAGCAGCGAGTCCGATTCACCGCCCACGCCGATCACCGCGCGCCCCACGCCGGGCACCCGGCGGACCTCGGCGAGCATGGCCACGCAGATCGCGGTGAGCGCGGCATCGAGGTCACCGCCGCGCGGCACGCCCAGGACGAAGGTGACCCGATTGCCGTGGTCGGGCGCGGCCAGCGCGGTCGCCTTGGCCAATGCCACCCCGTGCAGCGCCGCGTCCAGCAGCGCGGCCGTACGCCGTTGCTGCGCAACCGGATCCGACTCGGTGGCCGCGGCCACCTCCAACGCCAGGGGCACATAGCGAACCCGGCGGGCCAGGCCCAGCGCGGCGGCCAGCGCTACGGCGTCGCGCTCGTCGGTGAGGCGGCCGTTGACCATGTCGTCGATGAGCCCGGTCTGCGCCTGCCGGTGCAGGCCGAACCGGTCGCGCTCGATCATGCGATGCAGGGTGAGCGTCTGGGCCGCGCGTTCCAGCACCATGCGGGCGCGAGCACTGGTCACGCGGTTCGAACGCAGGATGAGCCGGCCCCAGCGCTGGGTATGCGGGCCCACCGGAACCACATTCGGATCGGCGTCCGACAGCAGCCGGGAGGTGGCCTCCCAGCGGTCGAGCAGCGCCGAGGTGCCGGTGTGGCGCGCGGTCAGCGCCAGCACCCGATGCGCCAGATCCTCGAGCACGACCGAGGCGTCGAGCATGCCCGCGGCGGTCTTGACGATCTCGGCCAGCGACGCGCGCCGCACGCTGAGCGCGGTGAAGGTCTCGTGCACGGTGCGCGCGAACTCCAGCTCCTCGTACTGGTCGGCCACGATCACCCGGTGCACCGCCTCGGTGATCTCCACGAACCGGACCACCCGGTGCAGCGCCACCACCGGCAGACCCAGCCGGTCCGCGGTCCGGGCCACCACGGGCGTGAACTCCCGCACCGAGGTGCCCAGTTCGACCACCAGCCCCGACACCCCCGCCGCGGCCAGGGATTCCAGATAGGCCACGGTCTCGGCGTCGCTACCGGCCAGCGCCTGCCCGGTGGTGAGAATGAGTTCCCGGCCGACCAGCAGCTTCGCGACATCCGCCAGTTCGCTGACGTGCACCCATCGCACCGGCCGATCCAGCGGACCGCCGCCCACCACCTCCGGCAGCCCGGCGCGCACGACCGGCGTGGCCAGCACGTCAGCAACGGAGAGGAGCACCGACGAATCGTAATACGAAACTTGAAAACAAATACACAATGTCGGGCATCAACCGGCCGGTAATGGCGCAGAGTAGGGACGGACGAACCGCGGCCCGACCGGCGGAATCACGGAATCGAGGAGACATGCAGACCATCGCACACTGGCTCGACGGCAAGACGTTCACCGGTTCCAGCGCCGAGACCGCGCCCGTCACCAATCCGGCCACCGGCGCGGTGACCGGACAGGTCGCCCTGGCGTCGGCGGCCGACGTGCGCACGGTGGTCGACGCCGCCGTCGCGGCCTTCCCCGCCTGGCGTGACGCCTCGCTGGCCAAGCGCACCCAGGTGCTGTTCCGGTTCCGCGAACTGCTCAACGAGCGCAAGGAGGAGCTGGCCGCGATCATCACCGCCGAACACGGCAAGGTGCTCGCCGACGCCCTCGGCGAGGTGTCCCGCGGCCTGGAGGTCGTCGAATTCGCCTGCGGCATACCGCATCTGCTCAAGGGCGGCTACACCGAGAACGCGTCCACCAAGGTCGACATCTTCTCCGTGCGCCAACCGCTGGGCCCGGTGGCGATCATCTCGCCGTTCAACTTCCCGGCCATGGTGCCGATGTGGTTCTTCCCGGTCGCCCTCGGAGCGGGGAACACCGTGGTGCTCAAGCCGAGCGAGAAGGATCCCTCGGCCTCGTTGTGGATGGCCGAACTCTGGCAGGAGGCCGGGCTGCCCGACGGGGTGTTCAACGTGGTCCAGGGCGACAAGACCGCGGTCGACGAACTGCTGCGCAACCCCGCGATCAAGGCGGTGTCGTTCGTCGGGTCGACACCGATCGCCCGGTACGTCTACGAGCACGGCACCGCCGCCGGGAAACGGGTGCAGGCGCTGGGCGGGGCCAAGAACCACATGGTGGTGCTGCCCGACGCCGACCTGGACCTGGCCGCCGACGCCGCCGTGAACGCGGGCTTCGGCTCGGCCGGGGAACGCTGCATGGCGATCAGCGCGCTGGTGGCCGTCGGGGACATCGCCGACGACCTGGTGGCGCGCATCACCGAGCGCGCCGAGACCATTCGCACCGGTGACGGCACCCGCGGCACCGATATGGGCCCGCTGGTCACCGCCGCGCACCGCGACCGGGTGGCGTCCTATATCGCGGCGGGCGAATCCTCCGGCGCGACAGTGGTTCTCGATGGGCGCACCGTGGCCGCCGACGGCGGAGTGGACGGATTCTGGCTGGGCCCCACCATTCTCGACCACGTGACGCCCGAGATGAGCGTCTACACCGACGAGATCTTCGGCCCGGTCCTGTCGGTGGTCCGGGTGGACAGCTACGACGAGGCGCTGGCCCTGATCAACGCCAACCCCTACGGCAACGGCACAGCCCTGTTCACCAATGACGGCGGCGCGGCGCGGCGCTTCCACAACGAGGTCGAGGTCGGCATGGTCGGCATCAACGTCCCCATCCCGGTCCCCATGGCCTACTACAGTTTCGGCGGCTGGAAGAACTCCCTCTTCGGCGACTCGCACGCGCACGGCGCCGACGGCGTGCACTTCTTCACCCGCACCAAGGCCGTCACCACCCGCTGGCTCTATCCGAGCCACGGCGGCCTGAATCTCGGCTTCCCCCAGAACCACTGACGGCTGACACGATCGAAGGACCTGCGATGACCCTGCCCCATGGCCTGACCCCCGAGGCGGCGCGCGAACGGGCCGCCCGCGCCTACGAACTGGATCGCGAGCACGTCTTCCACTCCTGGTCAGCGCAGAAGTCGCTGAACCCCATGGTGATCACCGCGGCCCAGGGCTGCTACGTGTGGGACGGCGACGGCAACCGGCTGCTCGACTTCTCCTCGCAGATGGTGAACACCAATATCGGGCACCAGCATCCGAAGGTGGTGGCCGCCATCCAGGAGCAGGCGGCCACGCTGTGCACCATCGGACCGGCGTACGTGAACGACGCACGCTCGGAAGCCGCGCGACTCATCGCCGAACGCACCCCCGGGGAGCTGAACCGGATCTTCTTCACCAACGGCGGCGCCGATGCCGTCGAGCACGCGGTGCGCATGGCGCGCCTGCACACCGGGCGGTACAAGGTGCTCGCGCGCTACCGGTCCTACCACGGCGGCACCGAGACCGCGATCAACCTCACCGGCGACCCCCGCCGCTGGCCCAACGATCACGGCAACGCCGGCGTCGTGCACTTCTTCGGGCCGTACCTGTATCGCTCGCAGTTCCACGCCACCACCGAGGCCGAGGAGTGCGACCGCGCGCTGCGGCACCTCGAGCAGACCATCGAACTCGAGGGGCCGGGCACCATCGCGGCCGTCATCCTCGAATCGGTGCCCGGCACCGCCGGAATCATGGTTCCGCCACCGGGCTATCTGGCCGGCGTGCGGGAACTGTGCGACCGCTACGGCATCGTGTTCATCGCCGACGAGGTGATGGCGGGCTTCGGGCGCACCGGACGCTGGTTCGCCATCGACCATTTCGGCGTGGTGCCCGACCTGATCACCTTCGCCAAGGGCGTCAACTCCGGGTACGTGCCGCTGGGCGGCGTCGCCATCGCGCCGCACATCGCCGCCACCTTCGACGACCGCCCGTATCCGGGCGGGCTCACCTACTCCGGGCATCCGCTGGCCACGGCCGCCGCGGTCGCGACCATCAACGCGATGACGGAGGAACGCATCGTGGAGAACGCCGCCGACATGGGTGAGCGCGTCCTCGGCCCCGGCCTGCGCGAACTGGCCGAACGGCATCCGAGCGTCGGCGAGGTCCGGGGGCTGGGCGTGTTCTGGGCCGTCGAACTCGTCCGCGATCGCGCCACCCGCGAACCCCTCGCGCCCTACGGCGGCACCAGCCCGGCCATGGTCGAGGCCGTCGCCGCCGCCAAGGCCGCCGGACTGCTGCTGTTCGTGAACTTCAACCGCCTGCACGTGGTCCCGCCCTGCATCGTCGGCGAGGCCGAGGCCAAGGAGGGGCTCGCCATTCTCGACCAGGCACTGACCGTCGCCGACGGCCATACTGTGTGATCCCCGACGGCGGACTCAATTCTTCAGGAGCGCAGTGAATCAGCAGAACCTGCAATTCATCGGCGGCACACGGCGATCCGGGTCCGGAGCGTCGCTGTCGATCACCGCGCCGGCCCCCCGCGCCGTGATCGCGACG